>CAYFMB010000024.1:0-13742 GCA_964344095.1 uncultured Klebsiella sp. | reverse complement strand
GCCCGTGTCGCTTCGGCTTGTGCTGGTCCGCCATGGGCTCAGCAGCTTCAACCTTGAGCAGCGCATCCAGGGGCGCGACGACCTCTCGACCCTGACCGAAACCGGGCTGCAACAGGCCAGCGCCACCGGTGAAGCCCTGCGCGACCTGCGCTTCGATGCCGCCTACAGCTCGCCGCTGCAGCGGGCCCGCCGCACCACCGACACCCTGCTGAACGCCCACGGCCAGGGCCTGACGGCCAGCGACGACGAGCGGCTGCTGGAAATCGACCTAGAGCCCTGGAGCGGGCTGCTGCGCCACGAGGTGAAGCAGCGCTTCGCCGCTGAGGAGGAATGCTGGCGGCTGTCACCCCACACGCTCGAACTGACGAGCCACGACGGGCGCCGATACAACCCCCTGCTCGAGTTGATCGATCAGGCCGAGGACTTTCGCCAGCAACTGCTCAGCAACCACGGTGATGGGTTGAAGGCCGGCAGCCATCAGACCGTGCTGGTGGTTGCCCACAACGCCATCTTGCGAGCGCTGGTGCTGCGCTTGCTCAATCTGCCGGCGGCCCAGTTCCGTCGGCTGCGACTCGACAATGCCTCGATCTCTGTGTTCAACCTGAGTGCAGATGGCGGCATCCAGATCGAGTCGCTCAACGGCACGGCGCACCTGGGCCCGGAACTGCCCAGCCGCAGCACAGGGCCGCGGCTGCTGCTGGTCCGCCACGGCGAAACCGACTGGAACCGCCAGGGGCGCTTCCAGGGCCAGATCGACATTCCGCTCAACAGCAACGGCCAGTCCCAGGCCGAAGCGGCAGGACGCGCCCTGGCCGACGTCCACATCAACAGGGCCTACACCAGCGCCATGGCCAGGCCGCGGCAAACCGCCGAGGCCATTTTGCGCGCCCACCCTGGCGTGCCCCTGACAAGCACCCGCGGCCTCGTCGAAATCGGCCATGGCCTCTGGGAGGGTCGCCTCGAAAGCGAGATCGCCGAGGGCTGGCCCCAGCTGTTGGCCGACTGGAAACGGGCCCCCGAGACCGTGGAGATGCCCGAAGGCGAGACGATTCAGCAGGTCTGGGACCGTTCGCTGACGTGCTGGAACACCATTGCAGCGGGCCTTGAGCAGGAGGAAACGGCTCTGGTGGTCGCCCACGACGCCGTCAACAAAACGATCCTCTGCGCGCTCTTGGGACTGACCCCCGGGGACATCTGGGCGATCAAACAGGGCAACGGTGGCATCACCGTGATCGACTACCCCCACGGGCCAGGCGGTCCGGCGTTGGTGGCGGCCATGAATCTCACCCATCATCTTGGGGGAGTCCTTGATCGCACCGCTGCCGGGGCTCTCTGAGCCCTCGGCAGTCGATGCCTGCCAGTCCCCATGTCTGCTGCGCCGCTGCACTGGCTGCAAAACCTGACGCTGCTGCAAGGGCCTGACACCCCCGTCAGCCGGGGCGATGCCCTGATCAGCGCCAATGGACATCTGATCGCCCTGGGAGAGGAGGCGCGCCAAGGTGCTGCAGCGCAGGGGCTCAGCGCATGCGATGGCAGCGGCCTGTGGCTGGCCCCCACCTTGGTGGACCCCCACAGCGTGCTGGAGCAACCGCTGCTAGGTCGCGCCGAAACCCTGGCGAGCCTGGCGGCAGCCGCCGCGGCCGGTGGATACGGCCAGGTGGCGCTGCTGCCCTGGGGTGTGCCAACCAGGGATCATCCAGCACAACTGCAGTTGCACTGGCCCGAGCCCCTGCAACTGCACCTCTGGGGCAGCTTGTGCCTGGGGGATGGCGACCAGGAGCTCGCCCCCCACAGTGAGCTTCTCGCCGCCGGCGCGATCGGCCTGGCCGGAGGGGCCGAGCTGCCGCCGTTGAACTTGCTGCAGCGCAGCCTGCACCTTGCAGAAATGAACAGCCAACCGCTGCTGCTGGCGCCGCGCCAGCGCAACCTCAGCGGCAATGGTCTGGTGCGCGAGCGGGTCGAAGCTCTGCGGGCCGGCTGGCCCGTCGATCCGCCCTGCAGCGAAACCCTGCCACTAGCCGCGCTGCTGCATCTGCAGCAGCAGCATCCCGAACGCAACCTGGTGGCAATGAATCTGTCCACCGCCGAGGCTGTGGCGCTGCTGCAGAACCAGAGCCAGCGCCCCCGGGCCACGGTGCAGTGGTGGCAGCTGCTCTGCGACAGCGGCTCGCTGGCCCTGAGCAGCAATGGCTGGCGGCTGGAGCCACCCCTGGGCGGACCTGGAGATCGCAAGGCCCTACGCCAGGCCGTTGCCGAGGGACTGATCGATGCGGTGGCTGTGCACCATCAGGCCCTCGATGCCGAAGAGCAACTGCTGCCGATCGATCAGCGCCGTGTCGGCCTGGCCGGCCACGGGCTGGTGCTGCCGCTGCTGGCGCAGGCGCTGGTGGGCGAGGCCGGCTGGCCCCTCGAGCGGCTCTGGCAGGCCCTGTGCTGGGGGCCCTGCACACTGCTGGGCCTGCCGCCCGAACGGCTGACGCCCGGATGCCGGCGCTGGCTGCTGTTTGACCCCAGCGCCAGCTGGCGCTGGCCGGCTGACTGCGGCAGCTCCCTGGCGGCCAATCAGCCCCGGGCTGACGGCAGCCCGATCACCGGCCTGATCCGTGCCAGCGGCCTGTTGGACCCGCTGCAGTGGCAGCTGGCCTGAGCGGCAGCCCCACGCAAGCGACTGTCACTTCAGAGACTGCCGCTGCGGTTGAACGGATACAGACGCCAGAAGGCACGGCCCAGGATCTCGCTGTCGGGCAGAAAAGGGCCGCCCGGCCAGAACCGGGCATCCCAGCTGTTGGCGCGGTTGTCACCGAGAACAACAACATGGCCTGCTGGCACGACCACATCGAGCGACTTGCAGCCACTCAAGTTGCGGCCGTCATAGGGGCAAAAGTTGGTCACGTAGGGCTCGACCAGCGGGCGGCCATTGATCGAAGCGCGGCCGGTGGGATCAACGCTGATGCGCTCTCCAGGTAGCCCGATCACGCGTTTGATGAAGGCATCGCAGGCGGGATTGGTCAAGCCGGGCAGTTTGTTGACCAGCGGAATGTTGCTGGGCAGACACTCCAGCGCACCAGGCTTGTGTCCACCTGAGAGCACCGGATCAAACGCATGGGGAGCGCGGAACACCACGATTTCGCCGCGCCGGGGCTCCCGCCCTCGGAAACTCAGCTTCTCCACAAGCAGCCGGTCCTGGATCTGAAGGCCGGGCAGCATCGAACCCGAGGGGATGTAGCGGGCCTCGACCACCCAATGGCGGATCCCCAGGGCGAACGCCAGGGTGATCAGCACGCTGCGCCAGAAGGGCCAGGCACTCTCCTGATCGTTTGGGCTTGATGAGGGCGACGGGCCAGAGGCTTCAGCCTGTTGTGGAGAGGAGTCGCCGCTGAAGTCAGCCAAGGAGTTCGCGCTCAGTCACGGGAGGACAGGGCAGATTAGTCAGACGATGGCTCAAGTGTTCGATGGCCCGTCCGCGTTGGACCGCATGGCGCCCGGCCCAGCGCAGCCCCCTTGGACTGGGCTGGGATCGCTTCATCGCGATCTGGGCCAGCGTCAATCTGCTGTGGGTCGGGTTTGACCTGACCTACGTGCCCATGCGGACCTTCTGGCTGCAGCGCAATCTTTATCCCCTACCGGGAACACCGCTGGTGATCCCGATGGGGTTCATGCCCGACATCACGCCCTGGGTCGATCCAATCAAAGGAATCGAACCCCATCGGGAAACCCAGGCGTATCTGCAGCAGTTTGCGTCGCTGGAGCAGGCCATGGCGACCGCCGACCAGCCAGGGCTCAGTCCTGGTCAACGCAACCTGCTGCAGCGCCAGGCCGCCCTCACCGGCGCCCTGATCGACAGCAATCCATTTCTTGCCTCCGGCCAGGGCGGGACCCTCGAGAAGATCAAAAACCGCCTGCGTCAACGCGCTGATCACGATTCAGCCAAAGCAGCTGCAGACCGACTGCTCAGTCCAACGTGGATCCAGCAACGGGGCTGGAAGCAGGAGCAGCGCTTCTGGCACTCGCAGATTTTGCCGTTGGTGCAGACCAACTACTGGCGCTCGATCGACGAAAACGGCAGGCCGACCGACCACGTCTGGCGCATCGACCTGCTCCTGTTTCAGAGCGTGTTCGCCGTTGACATCCTGCTCAAGGTGATTCGGCTGAGGCGACGGTTACCGGGTCTGAGCTGGCGCGATGCGGTGCTCAGGCGCTGGATCGACCTGCCCTTGCTGCTGCCCTTCTGGCGCTGGCTGCGGCTGCTGCCGGTCCTGGAGCGGCTGCAGACCTGCGGCTTGGTCAACATCGAGCCGCTGCGGGCCGTGATCAGCCGCGCGGTGGTGGCGTTGCTGGCGCTGGAGCTGTTCGAGGTGCTCGCCCTGCAACTGCTCGACGGCACCCAATCGTTGATCCGCTCACGCAGCTGGCCCCAGCGAATCCGCGCCCTGCGCAGCCACCAGAGCGTGAACCAGAGCCAGGACCAGGAGCTGCTGGCTCTCGTGCGCATCTGGGCCCCGCTGCTGCTGAGCCAGGTGGCCCCTCGGCTGGCTCCCGAACTGAAGGGGCTGCTGGGCTACAGCCTGCGACAGAGCCTCGAAGGAACCATGGTGCCGCCCCCACTGCGACAACTGGCCCCATTGCTGCAACTGGAGTCAGGCCTGAGCCAGCAGCTTGCCGGCGGTATGACCCGCAACCTGATTGAGCTGTCGCGCTCAACGGGCAACCAGTTAGCCCGCACCGACACGGCCCAACTGGAACTGCTGCAACGCACGATCGACCGGTTCTGGGATGAACTGGCCTCAGCTCTCGACAACGGGCCGGTGCTGGCCCAGACCCAAGAGCTGCTGACCGCGCTACTGGAGACGTTCAAAGGCACCTACCTGAGTCAAATCAGCCGTTCCGGAGTCGACTCGCTGATCGAAGAACTGGATCGGTTGATGGCACGCAACAACAGCGATCCAGACGCATCACATCAGCAGGGCTGACCACTCCTCGGGTTTGAATCCGGTGAGCACCTGGTGTTGCTCGGTGATCAGCAACGGGCGCTTGATCAGCCTGCCGTCGGCGGCCAGTGCATCGAGCGCCTGGTCATCGCTCATGGCCGCAACGGCGGCTGCACCAAGGGCGCGGTAGCTCTGTCCGCTGGTGTTGAACAGACGCTTGCGTCCAAGCTGCTCAAGAGCCATGGCGAGCTCGTCACGGCTGGGCGGCTGCGTTGTGATGTCAATCGGAGCGACGTGTAGATCGCGCTCCTTGAGCCAGGCCAGGGCCTTGCGGCAGGTGCTGCAGGGCCCGTAGCTGTAAAACTTCAACGGCCGACCAAAGACTTGAGCGCACCGACCAAACTGTTGGAACCCTTGCCCACGGCATTGGCCGGGCGGGTACGCACGGTGACATCACCGTTCACGGTGGTGCGGCAGCTGAGACGGAAATTGGCGGGACGATCGGCCAGATAAACCTCTTCGACGTCGCTGCGGGGCGAAAGGTTCTGCATGCCTTCAACCACCTCCATCACGCAGGTGCCGCACTGGCCGAGGCCACCGCAATTGTTGAGGTTGTTGAGGCCCTTGTAAGGATTGATCCCTGCGTCGAGAGCAGCCTTGCGCAGGTTGGCCCCTTCGATGCAGCCGACCTGCTGGCCTTCCTGTTCGAAACGGATGGTGGGCACGGCTGCTTCAGGGGGACTGGCGCCGCCCAACTTAAGTCACGCCACCGACCAGACGACGTCCAACGCGCAAGGCCGCAATCTTCAGCCGCAAAAGACCGATAGCGTGAGGCGACGCAATCCCGATGGTCTTGGCCGACTCCATCAGCACCGACAGCCAGGGATACGACCTGATCGTGCAGCAACTGGTGCCGGGCTACGCCAGCCTGGCGCGCCTGGCGGTGGCCCTGCTGGCGGTGTCACCCCTGGCCTCGCTCCAGGGTTCCCAGGTCTTGGTGGCTGGTTGCGGCACCGGCGCCGAGCTGCTTGAGGCCAGGGCTCAGCGTCCTGACTGGCACCTGACCGCGATCGACCCTTCGGCCGCCATGCTGGAGATCGCCAGGCATCGCCTGGGGCTGGATGCCAACACGGTGCAGTGGCAACAGACCACCGTCGAAGCCATGGAAGCCGATGCACGGTTTGACGGCGCCCTATCCGTGCTGGTGTTGCAGTCCCTGAGCGACGACGGCAGCAAGCTGGCGTTCCTGACCGCACTGGCCCGCAGCCTCAGGCCCGGAGGCCAGCTGGTGCTGGTGGACCTGATGGCCCCGGAACGCTCGTCGCTGCAGCAGCAGGTGGATGCGGCCTGGCTCGGCTTTCAGCAGGCCAGCGGCATCACGGCAGGTGCGGTGGTGGCAGGCCTGACCCAGGGCGTGCATCCGATCGGCGGCAGCAGGCTGGCCGCCCTGGTCGAAGCGGCAGGGTTCAGCGACCCGGCGCCCATCTTCCAGGCGCTCAACGTGCAGGGCTTCCTGCTGCAGAAGCTGCCCTGACACAGCGCTCGAGCAAGGCCGGAACCGCGTCGGCATCGAGCCAACCGCTGATCGTCGTGACACGCCCCTCCATGGTCTTGTAGGTGCGAAAGAATTCGGCAACCTCTTCAAGCTGGGTGGGGGCGATTTGGCGCAGGCGTGTGATCTGAGCCTGGCGCGGATCAGCCTCGGGAATGCACAACAACTTGCCGTCGTGATGGCCACTGTCGACCATGTCGAGGATGCCGATCGGACGAGCCAGGATCAGACACCCCGCAAACGTGGGCTCCTGCATGATCACGAGGGCGTCGAGCGGTGCTCCGTCCTCGTTCAGGGTTCCCGGAATGAAGCCGTAGTCAAACGGGTAACGAACCGACGAATGCAGGACCCGATCAAGGGCCATCACACCCGCAGTTGCGTTGTATTCGTACTTATTACGGCTGCCGGCCGGAATCTCGACGACCAAGTTCACCAGCCCTGGAGAGGGAGAGGCCTTCAGCGTGCTCAGGTCCATGGGCGGCCGGTCTGGGCGGCATCCCTGCATGCTGGCCACTGCCGATCACGATGGCCATCGGCACCACCAAGGTCAGCAGAGCGACCAAGGGGCCGAGCAACGCTGGCAACAGGGCAAAGGAGCCTGGACTGTGGGGGACCTCGGCGGACTCACCAGCCCGGTCGTCGGCTGAACCAGTTTCGCCGGAGCGACCGCCGGCGTCTCCCGCCGAGGCAGCGTTGGAACTCACAGCCATCGAATCAGTCAAGCAGCCGGTCGGGACCGCTCCTGAGCCTGAAGACGGCTGGTGAGCTCGGTCGGGGTCGTATCGGCCTGGTCAAGCCGGGCACGGATCGCCCGCAACTCTTCGAGAATGGCACTCAGCAGCTGCTGGGTCGCGGTTGAGGGCGAATTGAGCACCTCAACCGTGACCTCCTTGATCCGGAGCACATCACGGGCAAAGCGGGCCACCTCATTGGGGTGGAACAGCAACGGATCCTTCTGGTCGCTGCGGTACTCAGGATTGAGCTTGCGCGAATTGAAGGGCGGATTGAGGTTACGGGGATCGGTGTTGGTATAGCGATACACCGATGCCCGCGAGCGGTTGAGCGCCTTTTGCACATCGTCGATGCCGATCAGGGCATCGGGCTCGCCGCTATCGCCAGTCGGCACGGATGCAACGGACGGCAGAGAACCCAGTCCGCTGGTGGGCATCGGCTGGGCAAGCATGAGACCGGGATTGCAACGCCTGGAAGCTGGACCCTACCAGAGGTTTTCGATGCGTGCAGTTCTGGGTCACAGTCGCCACAGCAGGTCGTGAAATCAGCGGTGGTAGCTTCCGAGTTCCCTCCTTGCAAAGGCCACCATGCGCGTCTCCCGCCTCATGCTGGTGACGCTGCGGGATGATCCCGCCGAGGCCGAGATCCCGTCGCACAAGCTGCTGTTGCGCGGGGGCTACATCCGCCGTATCAGCAGTGGCATTTACGCCTACCTGCCGCTGATGTGGCGGGTGTTGCAGAAGGTCTCGCGGATCGTGCGAGAAGAACTCGACGCCACCGGTGCGCTCGAGACCCTGCTGCCCCAGCTCCAGCCCGCAGAGTTATGGCAGCGCAGCGGTCGCTGGGATGGCTATACCGCCGGCGAGGGAATCATGTTTCACCTCAGCGATCGCCAGGGACGGGAGTTGGGCCTGGGCCCCACCCACGAAGAAGTGATCACGGCTCTAGCCGGAGATCTGTTGCGCTCCTACCGGCAACTGCCGGTGAATCTGTATCAGATCCAGACCAAATTCCGCGACGAAATCCGTCCACGCTTCGGTCTCATGCGCGGGCGCGAATTCATCATGAAGGATGCCTATTCCTTCCATGCCGACGAGGCGTCACTCAAGGACACCTACACCGCCATGGACCAGGCTTACCGGCGCATCTTTGCCCGATGCGGGCTGCGGGCTGTGGCCGTCGAGGCCGACAGTGGCGCCATCGGCGGCTCGGCCAGCCAGGAGTTCATGGTCACCGCCGATGCAGGCGAAGATCTGATCCTCGCCAGCCCTGACGGCCGCTATGCCGCCAACCAGGAGCGGGCGATCGCGATCGCCCCTGCCGCACAACCGCTGCAGACGAACCGCTGCACAACGCTCGACACCCCTGGCCAACGCAGCATCGAAGCGTTGTGCCAGGCCCACGGCTTCGACCCGACCCAAACGGTCAAAGTGCTGCTGCTGCTGGCCCGCTTTGCCACCGGCGCCTCCCAACCTCTGCTGGTGAGCCTGCGCGGCGATCAACAGCTCAACGAGGTCAAGCTGGCCAATGCGGTCACGGCCCGCGCTGACGCGGCTGCCGGCGCCCTGCTGGAGATCGCTCCGATCACCCCAGAGCAGCTGAGCACAGAAGGCCTGGCGCCGCTGCCGATGGGGTTTCTCGGGCCACAACTCGACGATGGCGTGCTGGCCGGGGCTCGAAGCTGGACGCCGCATTTTCTGCGACTGGCCGACCCGACAGCTCTTGATCTGGAGCGGTTTGTGTGCGGTGCCTGCAGCCTGGACGCCCATCTGGTGGGAGCCACCTGGAGCGAACTGCTCGCAACGGCCTCCCTGCAGCCCGAGCGCGTCGATCTGCGCAATGCCCAACCGGGTGATGCCTGCGTGCACGATCCCAGCCAACAGCTGGAAGCGGCGCGGGGGATTGAGGTCGGCCACATCTTCCAGCTAGGCCGCAAGTATTCGGCAGCACTTGAAGCACACTTCACCAGCGAAGCCGGCCAAGATGAGCCCCTGTGGATGGGCTGCTACGGCATTGGCGTGTCGCGCCTGGCCCAGGCTGCAGTCGAACAGCGCCATGACCCCCAGGGCATCTGCTGGCCGGTGTCGATTGCACCATTCGAGGTGATTGTGGTTCCTGCCAACGTTGCCGATCAGGCCCAGCGTGAGCTGGCTGAGCAGATCTACGCGCAGCTGCAGCAAGCCAGCGTTGATGTCTTGCTCGACGATCGCAGCGAACGGGCCGGGGTCAAGTTCAAGGACGCCGACCTGATCGGCATTCCTTGGCGGGTGGTGGTGGGTCGCGGCGCTGCCGAGGGCGCGATCGAACTGGTGGAGCGTCCGGACAGCATCAAGCAGGAGCTGGCTGCCGACCAGCTGCTGGCGCAGCTCCTGCCGCGGCTGGAGCGGGAACGCCGTGGCCTGCTGGCAGACCCCACCTAGGATCGACCGCAGTTGCCCAGGCCCCATGCGCTCGCTGCTCACCGCCATTGCAGGAGGGCTTCAGGGCCTGATCAGTGGCCTCGGCCGTCCCCTGATTGCCGTCTGCTTAGGTGTGACCCTGCTGCTGAGCGCCTGCAGCGGTTCAGCCACCGGACTAACGGGCCAGTATGTGGACGACACGGTGGCGGTGGCCGACATCCTGCTGGGCACCATCAGCCTGACGCCCGACGATCCGGCCTGGGCTGACGCCGAAGTCCAAGCCCGCGCTCTGATGAACGATTACATGGCCCGTTACAGGCCCCGCAGTGCCGTCAATGGGCTGAGTTCGTTCACGACCATGCAGACCGCTCTCAATTCCCTTGCTGGCCACTACGCCAATTACCCCAACCGCCCCCTCGGCGAAGCGCTTCAGGCACGTCTGAGCAAGGAGCTCAAAAAAGCCGAAAACAGCGCCACCCGCGGGGCCTGAAGCTTGTCGAAAGGGCAGACGATCTGAGAGGCTCTCTGATTGTGCTTAGAAGCGGCTTCGGGCTGCTGTGTCATTGGCCAACGTCGTCGTCATCGGTGCGCAGTGGGGCGATGAAGGCAAAGGCAAGATCACTGATCTGCTGAGCCGCTCGGCCGATGTGGTCGTCCGCTATCAGGGCGGTGTCAACGCCGGCCACACGATCGTCGTGGACGGTCAGGTCCTCAAACTTCACCTCATCCCCTCGGGAATCCTTTACCCCGACACGATCTGCCTGATCGGCTCGGGCACCGTGGTCGATCCCAAGGTCATGCTCGGCGAGCTCGACATGCTGCTCGGCCTGGGCATCGATGTGAGTGGCCTCAAGCTGGCCTCCACCGCTCACGTGACCATGCCGTACCACCGCCTGCTGGATCAGGCGATGGAGCAACGTCGCGGCGATCGCCGCATTGGTACCACCGGCCGGGGCATTGGCCCCACCTACGCCGACAAGTCTGAGCGCAACGGCATCCGCGTGCTCGATCTGCTCGATCGCGGGCGGCTGCGCGAGCGCCTTGAGGGGCCCCTCGCCCAGAAAAATGAATTGCTGCAGACCATCTACGGGCTTGAGCCCCTGGATGCCGAGGCCGTGATCAACGAGTACGCCGCCTACGGCGAGCGGCTTGCTCCCCACGTGGTCGACTGCACCCGGGCCATTCACGAAGCCGCACGGGCCCGCAAGAACATCCTGTTCGAAGGTGCCCAGGGCACGCTGCTCGACCTCGATCACGGCACTTACCCGTATGTGACCTCGTCCAACCCGGTCAGCGGCGGTGCCTGCATCGGCGCCGGCGTCGGTCCGACCCTGATCGACCGGGTGATCGGCGTGGCCAAGGCGTACACCACCCGCGTGGGCGAGGGACCCTTCCCCACCGAGCTCGAGGGCAGCCTCAACGACCACCTGTGTGATCGTGGCCACGAGTTCGGCACGACCACGGGCCGACGTCGCCGCTGCGGCTGGTTTGACGGCGTGATCGGTCGCTACGCCGTCGAGGTCAATGGCCTCGACTGCCTGGCCATCACCAAGCTGGACGTGCTCGATGAGCTTGACGAGATCCAGGTCTGTGTCGCCTACGAGCTGGAGGGCGAGCGGATCGAGCACTTCCCGAGCAGCGCCGAGGATTTTGCCCGCTGCCGCCCCATCTACCAGAGCTTGCCGGGATGGCAGAGCTCAACGGCCGATTGCCGCAGCCTCGACGATCTGCCGCAAGCTGCCATGGCCTATCTGCGCTTCCTGGCCGAACTGATGGAAGTGCCGATCGCGATCGTGTCGCTCGGCGCCAGCCGCGACCAGACAATCGTGGTCGAAGATCCGATTCATGGCCCCAAACGAGCCCTGCTGAGCGTCTGAGCTGAGCTCTGCAGCCGAACCAATGCCTCTGTGAGCTATGTCCCCAAAAACTCTTGACGTTGTCGGCATCGGCAACGCCATCGTCGACGTGCTCGTGCGCACCGACGACGACACGATCGACAACCATCAGCTCACCAAGGGCACGATGGCCCTGATCGACGAGCAGCAGGCTGAGACCCTGTACGCCAGCCTGGGGCCTGGCCTGGAGACCTCGGGCGGCTCCGCCGCTAACACGCTGGCGGGCATCGCCCAGCTGGGGGGCCGGGCCGGGTTCATCGGTCGTGTCCGCGATGACCAGCTCGGGGCGATCTTCAGCCACGACATCAAGGCCGTGGGGGCCCGCTTCCAGACTCCGGCAGCCAGCAGCGGTCCTTCGACGGCGCGCTGCCTGATCCTGGTCACCCCAGATGCTCAGCGAACCATGTGCACTTACCTGGGTGCCTCGGTCCAGCTGCATCCCGACGATCTCGACCTGGAGATGGTGGCCCAGGCCAAGGTGCTGTACCTCGAGGGCTACCTCTGGGACAGCGACGACGCCAAGGCGGCCTTTATCGCCGCTGCCGAGGTGGCGCGCGCCAACGGCGGTGAAGTGGCCCTGAGCCTCTCGGATGCGTTCTGCGTCGAGCGCCACCGCGACAGTTTCCAGGAGTTGGTCAACGGCCACGTCGACATCCTGTTTGCCAACGAGATGGAGATCACCTCGCTGTACAGGGCCAACAGCTTTGAGGAGGCCGCCGACGAAGTGCGCGGCCGCTGCAAGGTCGCCGCCCTGACCCGCAGCGAACTGGGTTCGGTCATCCTCAACGGCTCAGGCACCCACCAGATTGCCCCGTTCCAGCTGGGGCCCCTGATCGACACGACCGGCGCCGGCGACCTTTACGCCGCCGGTTTTCTTCACGCCTACTGCCAGGACCAGGCCATCGAAGCCTGCGGCAGGCTCGGCTCCCTGTGCGCCGGCCAGGTGGTGACCCAGCTGGGCCCCAGGCCCCAGGCTGACCTCAGGGCTTTGCAGCGCGAGCATCTGGGCTAGTCAGGCCGCTACCACGGGCCAGCACCTGCTGCAGCCAAGCGCCATAACCCTGCGACGCACGCACCGACCAGACCACCCACTCGGGGGTCTGGTAGCTGTGCAGCGCATGCACCGCCACCTGGAGCGCGTCGAGGCGAGCTGCGTCGGTCTTGAGCAAAAGCTGCACCTCCTCGCCCTGCTCCAGTTGCCCTTCCCAGATATACAGCGAGCGCACCGGTTGCAGGCTGACGCAGGCCACCAGCCGATCGGCCAGCAACCGCCGTGCCAGGGCCTCGGCCAACGTCATGTTGGACTCGGTAGTGAGCGCCAGCAGCGGCTCAGCGCCATGATGAGCGCCATAACGGGATGCCTCAACCACGGCTGGAGCCTGCAGCAAGGTCCTCCAGCCTGGCCAGCAACACCTCCCATGGCAACCCGGGCTGCTGCTGCGGCTGCGGACGCTGCAACAGCAGCAGGCGGCAGCCCAAGCGCTGGCTCAGTCCACGCCAGCCGGCCTCAATACGGCCGCCGGACTGCCGGCAAACGATGGCGCCGATGCGCCAGCGCGTCACCAGGGCCGCTTCAACAGCGAAATCCTCACTGGGCCGCAGGCAGGCAATGCACGACGGCGACAGCCCCGCTGCCAGCGCCAGCTGCAGGGCGGCCGGGTTGGGCAGCACGCGGGCGTGATGCAGGGCCCCTGGGCTGTGTTCAACAGCGGCGCCCAACTGCCGAGCCCCGATCGCCAGCAGCACCGGTACGCCGGTCAGATTCTGGCCGGCCAGATCGTAAAAGCCGCCCAACAGGGTGGCGCCGTCCGCCTGCAGGGTTTCCCGCTCCAAGCGCAGGAGCGGTAGCTGGCAGGCCGCGCAAGCCTGCTGCAGTGCTGGACTGATCTGGACAGCAAAGGGGTGGGTCGCATCCACCACAGCCGCGAATCCATCGCCTTGCCTGGCGGCCTGCTGCAGTGCCTGAGCGATCGAGGCCGCACCGGCGAGGGCCCCAACCGCCAGCTCAAGCCGCTCCGCGCCAACGACCTGGACCAGGGGACGGTAAGCCGCAGCTGCCGCAGCGCTCACCACGGACACCCGCAGCCGCCAGCCGCGTTGCAGCAGCCGGGCCGCCAGCGGCGGGCCCTCACCGGTGCCGGCAACCAACCACAGGCGCTGCCCCTGGTGCATTTCAGGCCGTTGCTTCAGGATGGGCACCATCACTGGTCAACACGGCGTGAATCACTGTCTGCTG
>CAYFMB010000023.1:0-13797 GCA_964344095.1 uncultured Klebsiella sp. | reverse complement strand
GCGTGGTGCTGGTGAACCTGATCCAGCTGCTGGTGGGAGCCGAGAGCTACGCCATCCCGACGGGGGCCCTGGCCAATCTGCCGGCAGCCATCCAGCTGTTCGGGGCCCAGGTGCGCACGGTTCAATTGCTGCTGCTGGCCGTGGCGGCGGTGCTGCTGGTGATCCTGAGCCTGTGGATCGACGGCAGCCGCAGCGGCAAGGCCCTGCGCGCCGTGGCCGAAGACGCCACGACCGCCCAGCTGCTGGGCATCCCCAGCGGCCGCATGATCCAGATCGCCTTTGGCCTCAGCGGCTTGTTGGCGGGCATCGCCGGCGGCCTGGTGGGCCTGAGCGTCAGCATTGCCGGGCCGTACTTCGGCATTGGCTACGGGCTCAAGGGGCTGGGGGTGCTGGTGCTGGGCGGCCTGGGCAGTGTGCCGGGTGCGGTGCTGGGGGGCTTGATCATCGGCATTGCTGAAGCCTGCGTGCCGTCTGAACTGTCGGGCTACCGCGATGTGGTCGCCTACGGCTTTCTGTTCGTGGTGCTGTTGGTGCGCCCCCAGGGGCTGCTGGGCAAGGTGCTGCCCACCAAGGTCTGAGCTGTGAGGATCTAAGCCGTGGTCGACTCGAGCCTGCTGACCCAGATGCTGATCGGGGCCCTGCTGGCCTTGTCGGTGTACCTGCCCCTGCGCTGCGGCCAGTTGTCGCTGGCCACGCCGGGCTTCTATGCGATTGGCGGCACCCTGACAGCCCTGCTCTCGACCCGGGCCAGTGCCCTGGGCGGCAGCGAAGCGCTCTACCCGATCAGCTCGGTGCTGCTCGAAATGATCCTGGCGGCCCTGCTCTGCGGCCTGCTGGCCAGCGGCATCGGCGCGGTGGTGCTGCGCCTGCGGGGGGTGTATCTGGCGATCGCCACCATCGCCCTGGTCGAGATCCTGCGGGTGGCGACCCTCAACCAGGAGGCCCTGGGGGGTGCCGTCGGCATCTTCGGCATTCCCCAGCCCTTTGCGGACCCCGGTGGTTACGCAGCGTTCACCCTGGCTCTGCTGGCCCTGGTCTGCTGGCTCTGCGAGCGGATCGAACGCAACCGGCTGGGGCGAGCCATGGCCGCCATTAGGGATGACGAGCTGGCCGCCGCCTGCCAGGGCATCGACACCGAGCGCACCAAGCTGGTGGCCTTTGTGCTCAGCGCGGTCGTCGCCGGCTTGACCGGCGTCATCAGCGCCCATTTTTTGAACAGCTGGAACGCCCGGCTGGGCAACTTTGACGCCAGCATCACCACCCTGGCGTTTGTGGTGTTTGGTGGCTCGCGCACCTGGGCGGGGCCCGTGCTGGGGGGCCTGGTGCTCACCGCCCTGCCAGAGCTGCTGCGCCCCGTGGGCGATCTGCGCCTGATCGTGTTTGGTCTGGTGATCCTGGTGGGTCCGTTGCTGCTGCCCCAGGGGCTGATCAATCCCAGCCTGATCGCCTGGCTTCAGGGGCGGCTGCCCTGGCGGCGCAATGCCGCGGTGGAGGCTCGCCCATGAACACACCCCTGCTCGAAACCAGAGATTTGGGCGTGCGCTTCGGCGGGCTCCAGGCACTCGAGGCGATCGACCTGCAGATCAATCGCGGTGAGATCTTTGGCCTGCTGGGTCCCAACGGCGCCGGCAAAACCACCCTGTTCAACTTGATCTCTGGTGTCACACCGCCCACAAGCGGTGAGGTGCTGTGGCGCGGCAGCCGCATCAATGGGCTCGATGCCAACCGCATCGCCCGACTGGGCCTGGCCCGCACCTTTCAAAACCTGCGCCTGTTCAGCTCCATGAACTGCCGCGACAACGTGCTGGTAGGACTGCACCGCCAGGCGCGTCTCCCCTGGACCGCCGCCTTGCTGGGCACCGGCATCGCCCAACAGCGACAGCGCGAGCTACGCGAGCGCGCCCAGCAGCTGCTCGAGCTGCTGGAGATCGGCCACCTGGCTGAGCAAAACGCCGCGGGCCTGTCATACGGCGATCGCCGCCGCCTGGAGATGGCTCGGGCCTTAGCCAACAGCCCTGAGCTGCTGCTGCTCGATGAACCGGCCGCCGGCATGAACCCCGGCGAAAAAGACCAGCTGCGCACACTGATCCGAGGCATTCGCGACCAGTTCGATCTCACGATTTTGATCATTGAGCACCATGTGCCGCTGATGCTGGGGTTGTGCGACCGGCTGGCGGTGCTCAACTTCGGACGCCGCATCGCCCTCGGCAGCCCCGACCAGGTGCGCCAGGACCCGGCGGTGATCGAGGCCTATCTGGGAGGAGGCAACGGATGACCCATTTGGCCCGACAGCCAGCAGTGCCGCTGCTTGCCCTCGAAGCGCTGACTGTGCGCTACGGCGGCATCACCGCCTTGCGCGACGTCAACCTGACCGTGCACCAAGGGGAACTGGTGGCGCTGCTCGGTGCCAACGGCGCCGGCAAAAGCACGACGCTGCGCGCCATCTCCCAACTGGTACCCGCCGCCAGCGGTTCGATCCGCTGGCACGGCGGCCGCATCGACGGGATCCCCCCGGAACGCACCGTCCGACTGGGCATCGGCCACTGCCCCGAAGGGCGAAGGGTCTTGGCCCGCCAAAGCGTTGCAGACAACCTGGAGCTGGGGGCCTGGCTCAGGCGCGATCGGGGGGGGATTGGCTCCGATCTGGAGCGGTGCTACGACCTGTTCCCTCGGCTGGCCGAGCGGCGCAACCAACTTGCCGGATCGCTCTCGGGCGGCGAACAGCAAATGCTGGCCATAGCACGGGCCCTGATGGGACGGCCGACCCTGCTGATGCTCGATGAACCCAGTCTGGGACTGGCACCCAAGCTCGTGGCCGAGGTCATGGGCGCTCTTCGCGAGCTGCATCGCGACGGGCTGACCCTGTTACTGGTCGAGCAAAACGCCAACGCCGCCCTCGCGATCGCTGACCGCGCCTATGTGCTGGTGTCAGGCAGCGTTGAACAGGAAGGGTCGGCGGCGGCCCTGCGCGATGACGATCGCGTCAGAGCCGCCTATCTCGGGCCCTGAGCTCAGGCCTTGTCGACAGCCTCTTCGCTGCTGCCAAAGGCATGGAGCAGGGCATCGCCCCAGTTGTTGATGGCTTCCAGTTCATGATCCTGAGCGGACACCAGAGCCTTACCGTGTTCGCGCAGCAACACTGACTTATCGACGTTGTGACCGTGGGCTGCAGCGATGCTCACCACATCGTCGAGGCCGGTTGCTGCATGGAGCTTGTCACGCAGCTGGCTGTCATTCGACACCGAAGCAACGAAAGCGCGCAGAGCAGACAACGACATGGAACGTCAGGCAACGCCCCTGTCCTAGCAGCACGGCGGCGCTAGCGTCACAGGTCAGACCAACGGTCTGGGAGCACCATGGGTCAGCGGCGCCAGGCGTGGGGTTTGCTGCCGGCCAGGCTGCGATCACGCTGGCTGTCTCTGCCTCAGCCCAGGCAGCAACAGGCGCTGGCACTCGGGCTTGGGGCAATCCTTCTAATCGCGGCTGTGCTCATCAGCCAAAAGCTTCAGCGACAAGAGCGCGAGCGCCAGCGACAGGCGGCCCTGCAGGCACCGATCACCACCGTCACTGCTCTGGGGCGACTGGAGCCCGTTGGCGAAATCATCAACGTGGCGCCCCCCGCCGGTCCCAGCGCCGGCGCCCAGGTGCGGATCCGCAGTCTGCTGGTCGAGGAGGGCAGTCCTGTCGCCGCAGGCCAGCTGCTCGCCACCATGGACTCGCTACCGCGGCTGAGCCGAGCGGTCGACGAAGCCGCCGCCCAGGTGGCCATCGCCGAAACTCAACTCAAGGTGGCCCAGGCCCGCCAGCGCAGCGAACTGGTCAGCCAGCTGGCGCGGGTGCGGCGCGCCAGGGCCAACGTCAACACCACCTCGGCTGAAGCGCGGCGCTACGCCGAACTCTTCCGCAGTGGCGCCGCCTCGGCCTCGCTCTACGAAAGCCACCGCCTCAGCCTCGATACCGCCCAGGCCGAACTGGCCGAAGCCACCAGTGAGCTGCAACGCCTACGGGTGCAGGTCCCCACCGCCGAGGGGGGGATCAGCCTGCAGGAGGCCAGCGCACGGCGCGATCTGCAGGCAGCCAAGGCCCATCTGCAGCGCAGCCAGGCCGAGCGCGAGGACGCCCTGGTGCGGGCGCCCGTCGCCGGGCGGGTGCTGAGCATCCAGGCGCGTCCGGGGGAGGTCCCAGGCAGCGGCGGCATTGTTGAGCTGGGCCGCACCGAGCAGATGCAGCTGGTGGCCGAGATTGACCAGAGTGATCGTGCACGGCTGCGGCTGGGCCAGCCGGTGCGCATCAGCAGCACGGCGCTGAGCCAGCCGCTGACGGGCCGGCTCAACCGCATCGGCGCCATCGTGCGTCGCCAGTCGCTGATCAACACCGACCCCAGCGCCAACACCGACACGCGGGTGTTTGAGGTGCACGCCCAACTCGATGCAGCCAGCAACCGCCGCGCCGCTGATCTGTCCAACCTGCAGGTCACCGCTGTGTTCGGGCCATGACGCTGAAGCTGTGGCAACGCTTGCGCGATCGCACCCCGCTGGGATGGCTGCAGCTGCGCCACGACCGCGGCCGCCTGCTGGTTGCCGTGGCGGGCATCACCTTTGCCGACGTGCTGATGTTCACCCAGCTGGGTTTTCAGGCATCGATCTACGACGCCAACACCCGCTTTCACCGGGCCCTGAACGCCGACATCGTGCTGATCAGTCCCAAGGCCCAGAACCTACAGAACCTGTCGACGTTTCCGCGTCGACGTCTGCTGCAGGCCCGCGATGTACCGGGAGTCATCGATAGCCAGGGGCTTTATGTCAACACACTGACCTGGAAGAACCCGGACACCCGTTGGGATGCAACGGTGCAACTGTTCGGCTTCGATCCGGATGCCCCGGTGTTCACCATTCCTGAGGTGATCGCCCAACAAGCCAAACTCAAACAACCCGACACGGTGCTGTTCGACCGAGGCGCCCGCGGACCCTATCAACGCAGCATTACCAGGCTTGAGCACGGCGAAACCCTCAGCACCGAAGCCGAACGCCGCACCCTGCAGATCGCCGGGCTGTTTCCGCTAGGGGCCAGTTTCGGCTCAGACGGCACGTTGATGGCCAGCGATCAGACCTTTCTGCGCCAATTCCCCAAGCGCAACGGCGGCAGCATGAGTCTCGGCCTGGTCAGGATCAGGCCGGTCGACGATCCTGAGCTGGTGGCGGCGCGCATGCGCTTGCACCTGCCCAACGACGTCAGGGTGCTCACCCGCGCTGGCTACATCGCCTTTGAGCAGGCCTACTGGCGACGTGCATCGCCGGTCGGTGTGATTTTCGGCCTGGGCACGGTGATGGCGTTCATTGTCGGGGTGGTGATCGTCTACCAGGTGCTGTCCACCGATGTGGCCGCCCATCTGGGCGAATACGCCACGTTCCGCGCGATGGGCTACCGAAACCGCTACCTGCTGGGTGTCGTGTTTGAACAGGCCTTGGTGTTGGCGAGCCTGGGGTTCGTGCCGGGCTTCGTGCTGCCGATCGGCATCTACGCGTTGGCCTCCAAAGCCACCTTCCTACCGATCGCGATGACCGCCGAACGCGCCATCAACGTGTTTCTGCTGACCGTGCTGATGTGCAGCGCCTCAGGCGCCATCGCCACCCGGCGGCTGCAGGCGGCCGATCCAGCCGAGTTGTTTGCATGAACCCGCCCATCGCCATCGCCGGACTGCAGCACCACTTCGGCAGCGGCAACCTGCGCAAACAGGTGCTCCATGACATCGATCTGGAGATTGCCGCTGGCGAGATCGTGCTGCTCACCGGCCCCTCCGGCTCGGGCAAGACCACCCTGCTGACGTTGATCGGCGGCTTGCGCCATGGCAGCTGCGGCAGCCTGAAGGTGCTGGGCCGTCAGCTGATTGGGGCCAGTGACCGCGACCTGAGTGAAGCCAGGCGCGAACACGGCTACATCTTTCAAGCGCACAACCTGCACCGCAGCCTCACCGCTCTACAGAACGTGCGAATGGCTTTGGAGGTGCGTGGTGACCTGCGCCCATCCGCCATGAATCGGCGCGCTGCTGCGCTCCTCGAGCAGGTGGGACTGTCCGAGCAGATTGACCGTTATCCCGACCAACTCTCTGGCGGCCAGAAGCAACGCGTCGCCGTGGCTCGCGCCCTCGTACACAATCCGCCCCTGCTGTTGGCCGATGAACCCACCGCTGCGCTCGACAGTCGCTCCGGCCGCGATGTGGTGACCCTGATGCAGCGGCTGGCACGGGATCAGGGGAGCACGATTCTGCTGGTGACCCACGACAACCGCATTCTCGACATCGCCGATCGCGTCCTGGCCATGGAGGATGGGCATCTGCAGGACGCTGGCTCCCGCCCACTGTGAGCCCACCGGGTCAGAGTCATTTGTGGCCTGGCAGCGCAAACGAATTGGGAATAGGGTTCGCGCGTCAGCCCTCGTGTCATGGCAGCGGAGCGCTTTTTTCTCGAGCTGGAACCGCCCGAGGCCACCCAAGCAAGCTGGCCCCACGTGGTGATCGTTGGTGGTGGCTTTGCCGGGCTGAGGGCGACCCACCGGCTGATCGGCCAACCCGTGCGCGTGACGCTGATCGACAAGCGCAACTTCAACCTGTTCCAGCCGCTGCTGTATCAGGTGGCCACCGGTCTGGTGGGCCAGGCCGATGTGGCCACCCCCCTGCGTCAGATGGTCGGCCAGGCGCCCAACGTCCAGGTGCTACTGGGCGAAGTCGACGAGATCGACGTCAAGGCAAAGGAGATCGTGTTCAACGATGTTCGCTATGCCTACGACCATCTGATCCTGGCGGCCGGTTCGGGCAGCAGCTACTTCGGGCGTGAGGAGTGGCGTCCCCTGGCACCGCCGATGAAGATCATCGAGCACGCCAACGAGATCCGCCGGCGCGTGCTCATGGCACTGGAGGAAGCCGAGCAGACACCCGATCCGGTGCGACGCCGGCAGCTGCAGCAGGTGGCCGTGATCGGTGCGGGGCCATCGGGCTGTGAGCTCGCAGGGTCGCTGATCGACCTGATGCGACACACGATCAGCCGAGAGTTCAAACAACTGCGCAGCGAAGACTGCAGCGTCAAACTGATCGATCCGGGCGATCGCGTGTTGCGCGCCATGCATCCATCGCTCTCGGAAGCCGCCACCAACTATCTGCGCCGCAACAATGTCGACGTGGTGCTCGGCGGCCGGGTGGAGCAGATCAGCGACAGCGAACTGCTGATCAGCTTCAAAGCCAGCGGCGAACAGCAACGCATTGAAGCAGGCACCATCTGCTGGACTGCGGGTGTGCGGGCTTCCCACCTGGGCCGGGTGCTGGCCGCCAGCAGCGGTTGCAACGTCGATCGCGGCGGACGCGTCATTGTCGAACCTGACTTCTCAATCCCTGGCTACCCAGAGATCCGAGTGATCGGAGACCTGTGCAGCTACAGCCACACAACCGACGGCAAACCACTGGCGGGCATGGCTGGACCAGCGGTGCAGATGGGTGCCTGGGTGGCGAGCGACATTCTCAGCACCATCAACAGTCAAGCCAGCAAGCCGTTCCGCTTCTTCGACTTTGGCTCGATGGCCGTCATCGGACCGCTCTATGCCGTGGCCGACCTGCGCGGCATCCGCATCAGCGGACTGATCGGCTGGCTGCTGTGGGGCGTGGCGCACCTGGCGTTCATGCCTGACATGGAAAACCGTCTCAGCCTGCTGCTCAAATGGCTGTGGCAGATCGGCACGCGGGAACGGGATTCCCTGCTGATCATCGGCAACCACAACCAGCACATGGGTGTGGAAGTCGGCCTTGAAAAGCGCGAAGAACTCAGCGCGGCGGCGGCGAATTGTTCTGCTGATCACCCAACTCCTCCTCCTGCTGCGTCTGCACCGTGAAGCGGCTGATCAACAATCCCATCACAAGGGCCAGGTACAAAGAGCCAGAAATCGCCAGCCAGACACTGGCCATTTCTGCCAGCGGCGTCACGGGCACGATGTCGCCATAGCCGACCGTTGTCAGGCTGACGAAGGCAAAATAATTGATGCGCGAGAAATCAAGATCCCAGACCAGTTGACTGAGATCAGGAGCCATCAACACATGGGCGTGGCTGTGACGACCGACATCAACAAGATTTTCAAAACTACCCGGGTGAATGGTCTCGAGAACAGTAAACAACAATCCGCCGCTGAGGCCAAGCAACAAATAACCAGCAACAGCCGCCCAAATGACTTCCTGACCGATCACATCTTCACGAGCCAGCAAACGCAACAAGCGCTTGAGACTCCAGAACACGAAGAAGGTCAGCACCATCAAGAGCGGCAAACCTGTCACAAATGAGCTTGCCGGCGTGAAGATCCAACAGATCGTGGCCAGCAGACTGATCGCACCGACAAGACGATAAACACGGGCAACCAGAACATCACGCGCCGAGCGGGAAAGCCGACCATCCGTGATCGCAAATATTGGCTGACCGAGCTCAATCAACAGCAACAATTGCACCAGAATTCCACCAACGAGGTGAATGCGAAAAATCGGCATAGGCAGTGCCATCATCGCAAACAAAAAAAGCGTCGCCGCAAACAAATGGCGATAAAAACGATGCCGACGCCGCCAGCTCTGGTTCATCATCTGTGAATTTTGTGAAAACGACCTAACACCAGACCAATCAGGATCGCCACATACAGCTGCCCAGTCACAGTAATGAATGTAGTCACGACCTGCGATGAAAGATCACGCAAGTTGACGAGTGGAGTGCCGACCGTGGTCAACAGATTGAATGCACTGCTCATCAGGGTGGGCGCCACATTCAGGCTGGACAGACCCAGCAGCTCGAGCTTGTCCTGAGCCGACGAGGCGAGCGGATGACGAATCAACTCAATGCTGCTCGGATGAAGCACCCAAAGCGCCCCCAGCAGCACGCCGCCGGCAACGCCAATCAACAGATACCCCGCAGCTGCCCCCAAGACAACGGCTGAAGTGACATAGCGCTCCCGCATCAGGGTCAGAACCATTCGGGTCAGCGCCAAGACCAAAAACGCGGTCCAGACGATGACATGGGGAACGGTCAGGGCAATGCCGAGGAGTGGTCGCCATTGCAGCAACAGATGCCACAGAATTTCCATCCCGATCGCGATGCCACCCAGCAGGTAGAAGCTCTGACGTCGGCTTTTCAATGGCGAAAAGCGGCTGACCTCACTGACGATCACGATGCTGAGGACGATCAGCATCAGCGAAATCATCCAGGGATGGCGATCCGCCACCGGCAACAGCATCAGAAAGCCAACCTGGACCAACAAGAGCACCCGATAGCCACGATGGCGGCGCCGCATGCGCAGAAAGACTTCCTTGGGAATCCGTTTCTGCATCGAAGCGATGGGGAGACAGTCCCAGGCATTGCAGCCATCATGCTGGCAGTCCCCTGACTGGTCTGCATGCTGAGGCTGAACGCCCTTCAGACCACCGGGAGGGCACTGCTGCTCAGCCTGCTCAGTGCAATCAGCCTCGCAACGGCGACCCACGCGCAACCCGCAAGCGAGGAGGCTTCAGCCCCCAGCACAACGCCACTGGCACCAGCACAGCTCTGGCCATCGCTGAATGCGGTACTCCACGTGCCTGACTGGATGTCACTTCAGCTCGCTCTGACCGCCGAACCGCTGGCCGGCAACAGCACGCCTAACGGCAGCAGTTTTGCCTGGATGCAGCAACTGGCATTGACCAGCGAATTCAGCCGCGGTCTCAACCGTGACAAATCCCAATGGCAGGAGTTCGATCATTGGAAGGCCGCTGTGCAACTGACCAGCTTCAGCGGCAATCCAAACCTGAACCTCTCACTTGGAACAGCCTTTCCCCTGCAAACCACGGCGCACCCGCTGGGGCTGTGGTTAACGGAGGCCACATTGCAGCGCGCATCCGCCGGCGATGCGATTTTTGTCAAGGCGGGACTGATGTCGCTCAACCCAGGCTTCATCGAAACAGACGTGCTGAACAGCTATATCAACTCGACCCTGAATAACACCCTGAACCTGGAAATCAATGGGTTTCCGATCAACCCCTTCATCGCCCCAGCGGTTGCCCTTCATGTGCGCACCGGGTCTGGCAGTGAATTACGGCTTGGACAATTCTGGCTGGACAGCGTCAATGGGCTTGCCAGTCTGTTTGGCGTGAATCCCCAGCAAAACCCCAGCAGTGGCAGCCTGCAAATGCTGCAGTGGACTCTGCGCGACCTACCCGGCACAACGGCATTGCACCAGCCGATACACTTCAATCAGCGATTGATCGCCAGGCAACTGCCACCGCCCTGCCTACAAATTGGCGGCTTTAACGTCAGTGGACCAAGCGCCAATGTGGGTCTCTACGGGAGCTTGACCCTGGCGGTTCCGATCCCCGCGGGACTGGACCATCGAGCTTGGATCGGTTTCAACAAAGGCTTCACGATCCAGAACAATCCCGATCCCGGCTATCTGGCTGGGGGATGGCTGGCCCAAGGACTCATTCCAGGACGGCCACTCGACGTGCTGGCGATCGGGTTCGGCAGCACAACATTCAGCAAGATCCTCAACCCAGGCTTAAGCCCTGAAAGTGTGATCGAGGTCAATTACGCCATTCCAATCAGCAGCCAGCTCACCGTCCAACCCGTGATTCAGTGGATTCTCCAACCTGGCGGCAACAGCGCACGGCCAGCCGCAATTGGCGGAGGCGTTCAAATCACAGCGAGTTTTTAGATGATCACGAATGTCAAGATTACAACAGTCCAGCATGAAACACTGGATCAAACCCGCCAAGATGAGCACCGCGCGAAATGCACACAAGGCAGCAAGCGCTCCCGGCAGTCTTAGCTCGTAGTCAGTAGATTTAGAATCGCCGAAATCACTGTTGAGTAGAACAGAAAACTGACCATTGAGTGGAACAGAACTGTACGCCTTACGCGTGAATCCTCAAGATTGACATCACTCATGGCGTAAGTCAGACCAACAGCAAATGCAACATAGAGAAAGTCGGTAAAGATCGGCTCATCACTGCCAGCAAACACAAAGCCCTGCGGATCAGGGCCATCAGCCGCTGGCAGGGGATTGAGTGAAAAATAATGCTTTGCATAATAAATCGCAAACCCTACGTGCAACTGTATCCAAGTCGCGAACAAGGCAGCAAAATAAATAAAAATGCGCAGGCTTGCAGGCAGAAAGCTCTTCGATGTATGCACATCATGAACGCACAGACTCATCAGACCAATACTCATGAAAGCCAGCAACACCGTGCGCTCGATCAGCAACCGTCGGTTGGCATGCCAACGACCAAAGATATTGCGTGTTTCAACAGCCGTGAGGCGATGAGCCGAAATACTCAGAACCGTGAGATCAAAAATCATCACGACCAGAAAGGCGATGGACAGCCCCTCATCCAGCGGGAGCTTGTTGAGCAAAGCGATCGTCACCAAGCTGCCAATGGACACGCCCCGCAGAGCACGAAAACCATCGTGGTAGCAGCGCGGATGATCATGGGGATGCAAAAACAGGCGCCTGAGTCTCCACAACCGCTTCAGAGGACGCCGATTGCTGGCCATGCGTTCAACGTGATCAACCATTCTCAAATTGCCGACATGCAGCACGCCTTGGGATCATCGCGCCGGTTCGTGGATCAGTCCACAACAACCAACCAACAGTCGTGATGACTGCACAAATTCGTGGCAGCATGAGTGCACCACGCAAGCCGTGTCATCAGCACGCAACACCACCAGACTGGCGCGTCAGGCCAGCCCTGCAGCAGCGCCGTCAGCAAACTGCGGCGTCTCGATGCCGGCCACCGACGCTTTCTTGCCGGAGAGTCGCAGCACCCGCATGCCACGGCGCACCGCCTGCATCAACTCGTGCATGACCAGCATCCAGTCGCAGCGGTTCTCAGTTGTTCCGATTCACGGGTTCCGGTCGAATTGCTGTTCGATGCGGGATTTGGTGATTTGTTCGTGGTGCGCAACGCTGGGAATACCTGCACCAGTGCCTCGATTGCCTCACTCGAATACAGCATTCAGGCCCTCAACATCGAGCTGATCCTGGTGATTGGTCATGAAGGCTGCGGAGCGGTCACGGCAGCCTGTCATCACGAAAACCATCTGTCGCTGCAGTTGCTTGAGCTCGTGCGGCAGATCCGCGATGGGCTGGACGAAGTCGATCCACGCATGGATCTGCAAACCGCCTTTCGCCAAAACCCGATTCAGGCTTCACGTCATGTGGTGCGCGGCAGTGCTCTGCTGCGCCAGCGCCTCAAGACAGGACAGGTGTTGCTGGAAGCCGCCTACTACACCCTGAGGCGTGGTGAACTCGAATGGCTCGGTCGCATCGACGCCAACGGTGAGGTCTTACCCGGCACCCTCACCGATGGCGTTGGTCGTTGAATGGCTTGGACGTCGAAAGGATTGGCGGGGTAACAGCTGATGGCTCTGCACACTGGCTTGCCAGTCGATGCGACGGCTCAGACCTCCGGCCAGCGATGCGGCAATGCCACGAGCAGCTTCGCTGCCTCCGCTGAGTTGTGCCCCCAACCCGCCAGCTAAGGATTCGCTGATGCCCTCAGCGGTGGTGTCTCGCAGCATGCCAACGAACCAGCCGCGATGACCGATGGCCGCACGTTGTGCGGCGGTGCCGGTGAGATCGGTGACAAGCTGACCACCCAAAATCGAACCAACAGCCAGCCCGGCAACGGCGCCCATGGGGCCCGCCACTGCCGCGCCCATGGCCATGCCCGTGCGTGAACCGGCCTCGGCGCCCATCCGCGTACCCAGCTTGCGCCAACCCAGCTGTCCCAGGGTGTGAGGCAGTTCAGCGGCCTGCCCATCGACCAGGGCTGTGCCAGCGATCGAACCCAGAACCGACCCAACGACGGCGCCAGTGGCCCCCAACGTCAACGCACCTGTGGGCCCGAACAGAACGGTGCCAGTGATGGCACCAACGCCCCCACACAGCACCTGACCCAAGGCCGAGCCGAGCATGCTGCCGCCGAGTTGTCGGCTGAGGCGGTCCCAGGGCGACGCCAGGCCGGAGCACGCCTCGGATTGCGGATGTTCGAGTTGCCAACCCAGCGCCGACAACGCGATCTGCCAACGCAGCTCGCTGCAGCCAGGCTCAAGCTCCAGCACCAGGCAACGGGAGCGGTGATGCCAGTGGCAACACCGTAACCACGCCTGATCCTGCAGTTGATGACCGAGAGCATGCAACGCCTCAGCTGGGCACGTGGTCGGCCACTGCAATCGCACCCGCGAGGGCAGCGAATGGCGCACACACAACGTTTGCTGCTCCACAGACAACCTGCAGACAACGTCTCGCGAAAACGTTAGGTTGCATTCGATTGTTTGGAGACCATTCCGGGGACTGCCATGTTCGAGCTCGAAACACTCCTTGCCATGGGCGTGGGCGCCGCTCTGGTAGCCGTGGCACCGGTCGTGGCTGCCGTGACGGGACGCGAGAACAGGGTCGCTACGGCGATCAGCTCGACCGGCCGCTCGATCACCAAGCAGGGTCTCAAGCTGGGCATTTGCCTGGCAGACCGCTCCTCCAATCTGGTGCGCAAAGTGGGCCATGGGCTGTCGGAGGCCGGTGAAAGCTTCACCGATCTGGTGGCCGAGGCCAAGGCAGATCTGGAGCAGGCCAAGGCTGCCAAGCGCGCCTGAGCCGGAGGCTCCTGGGATGCGGTACCAGATCCGGCACCGACTACCCCACCGCATTCGCCTTCATTTTCCGGAGCAGCTCAGCCCCGAGCAGCAGCGCAGCATCATCTGGATGCTCGAACACACCTGCCCGGGGATTGCCGTCAGGGCTGCCGCT
>CAYFMB010000022.1:0-13966 GCA_964344095.1 uncultured Klebsiella sp. | reverse complement strand
CCATGGTGGTGGTCACCCACGAAGTGCGCTTTGCCCGCCAGGTGGCCGATCGGGTCGTGCTCATGGCCGACGGCGAAGTGGTCGAGATCGCACCGCCCGAGCAGTTCTTTACCAATCCGCAGCATGCGCGCAGCAAGCAGTTTCTCAGCCAGATCCGCTAAGCCAACAGGCCACGGCCACAGGGCGACGGTCTGATCGACGATCACCCCGAGACGCCGAGCAGACCTCGGTTGAGGTTGAGCAAACAGAGGGTTAGTGCGTCTTGCGCACGAAGCTGCTGGGCCTGGAGCGATCGATCAGCTGCCGGCCCGAATCAGGCTCCGAGGCCACGTGCTCGCGCGCTACACGGGCATCCTTCTGCTGCTCATCACGCGGCTCTGGCGAGGTTGAGCCCTGGTGTTCATCGAGAAAACCGTTGCGAGGCTGTTGTGACATGGCAAGACGATGCGCTGCACCCAGCCAACTCACGCCCGGGTTGTGAGCGGCTGTTGGGCTCTGATCCGCAGCATCACGACCTCAACCCAACTCCAGGCTGAGCTGCGCAACCGGCTCGGCCTGGCGCGTGGCGCTGGTGCTGCGTCGTCGTCCGGTGGCCCGCATTCCCGAACGCCGCGACCCATGACGCTGCGCAATCGCGTCGGCAAGTTCGGCAAAGCCGCGCTCACGCCGCAGGCTCCAGAGGCGATCGCGCGCCTGACGCGCCGCCTGCTGCCAGTCGACGATTGGCAAGGGATAGTCGCGGCCCAACAGGCAACCGCACTGGCGCTGAGTGGCAGCATCCATGGTCCAGGGCTGGTGCAGATACACGGGGGGTACAGCGGCAAGTTCGGGTAACCAGCGACGCACGAACAGCCCATGGGGGTCGTGGTCGAGGGCCTGCTTGAGCGGGTTGTAGATCCGAATGGTGTTGATCCCAGTGGTGCCCGACTGCATTTGACACTGGCTCCAGTGAATACCCGGTTCGTAATCAACGAACAGCCGCGCCAACAGCACACCGCTGTCGCGCCAGGGCAACCACAGCTGGTAGCTCGCCACCGAGAGCAGCATCGCTCGCATGCGGAAGTTGAGCCATCCTTCGGCGATCAACGCACGCATGCAGGCATCGACAAAGGGCAAGCCGGTCTGACCGGTGGCCCAGG
This sequence comes from uncultured Klebsiella sp., assembly GCA_964344095.1. Classification (GTDB taxonomy): domain Bacteria; phylum Cyanobacteriota; class Cyanobacteriia; order PCC-6307; family Cyanobiaceae; genus RGUW01. Next base: position 12,827 of record CAYFMB010000022.1, on the reverse strand, counting down.
CCTCAAGACGTGTGGCGTTGGCGTCGCGGCAGCCCGCCGTGAACGGATGCAGATCCTCAAATTCGAGCGAGGGCTGATCTTCCAGCTTCTGGATGAAGTGGCAGTGCCAATGCAAGCGTTCGTCAAAGCGCTGCAGCGCCCGGACCCAGCCGGCAGCATCACGACGTTCGCGCAGGAGTTCCCTGCGTTGCCGTGTGGCCAGCACCACCTCGCGCAAAGACAGTGTTCCCCAGCTCAGATGGGCCGACAGGCGTGAACAACTGGATGCGGCACTCAGCGGACTCGAAAGGCCGCGGCTGTAGCCGCGACTGCGCTGTTGCAAAAAACTGCTCAGCAGCTCCAGGCCCTGACTGCGGCCACCGCGTTGGCGGCCCGGGCATGGATCAGCGGCCAAAGCCAGCTGCTCTGCCGTAGGGATTGCGCCAGGGTCAACGTGAGTGAGCGGCTGCAGCCGCTCAGGGGCCGGCGCTGGCGGCTCGGCCATGCGCGCTTCCCAGCGGCGGGCCCAGCCGCTGCGATCACCTCCGGGACGGCGCACCCCAAACTGGGGCAACTCCTGCCAGGCGATGCCACGGGAACGCGCCCAGGCGGCCACCCGCAGATCGCGGGCATAGGTCCAGCCGTTGCCGGTTTCCAGGTGACTCCAGAGCGCCGCAACACCGAGCTGGCGATGGGCCCTCTCCAAAACGGTTTCGATCGCACCAACGCGCACCACCAGGGGCTGCCCCAGGGCCGCCAGCTCGTCCCGCAGCTGCACCAACGACTCGGCGATGAACTGCCACTGACGGCCAGAACTGTCGCTCTGCTGCCAGAGCTCTGGTTCGACCACATAGAGAGGCAGAACGGGGCCCCGGCGCGCCGCCTCAGACAGCGGGGCATGGTCGCTGCAGCGCAGATCCCGCTTGAACCAAACCAGTTGCAAAGCCATGGCGCCCGCGCTCAGAGATCCCGTTTGATCTCGACCGCTGTGGGGAAGGGAATGTCGATCCCCGCCTCAGCCAGGGCAATCAGCAGCAGTTGATTGAGCTGGTCGAGTGCATCCTTGAAGGCGGCCAGGCTCGACTGGGCACCCCTGAGCTGCAGCATGATGTTGTAAGAAAAATCGCCGATGCTCATCAAACGGCAACTCACCAGGCTGAAATCGGGGACCTGATCCACCACCGCGGTCACCAGATCGGGCAACTGCTTCAGCTGAATCGCCGTTGTGTCGTAGCTGACGCCAAGCGTGAATGTCGACAACACCACCTGGTCGACCAATTCATGCAGACGTTTGAGCAACGACTCACGCTCCAACAGATAGGCCTGCCAATCCTGCAGACTGACCAAGGCGAAACAAATCAATGAAAGCTGATCCGAGCTTGTCTGTTCAATGCTCACGATCGGCTCTTGCAGCTGCGGGTGTGCATCGAGATGGGCGCGCACAAGCAGCAGCAGGTCGTCGACCTGCTCGGGTAGAAGCGCGTGGTCGATCGCAAGATGCACATCGAGCGATTGCATCGGTGCCACTTCAGATGTTGCACTTCGGCGCGAATAATTAATGATCGTCGCCTCATCGGCAATCGCATTGGGGATCGTCACCCGACTCTCCAGGGTCTGGAGCTCCAGCGAACGCAGACCAATGCGGGTCACGAAGCCCAAATTGTCGCCGATGCGGCAAAACTCACCAACCCGCAGCGGACGATCCGTCTGAATCGAAAGGCCCGCGAACAGGTTACCCAAGAGCTTGGAAGCACCGAGGCCAATGGCCAGACCAGGCACGGCCGAGAAAGCGAGAACCGTGGCCGAAGGCAAGCCCAGCACGATCAACAGCCGATAGATCAAGGCGATTGAAATCGCCGCACCAAGCACGCGGGTGAAAGGCATGACCAGATTGCTGACACGCTTGAGCTGCAATTCAGATTGGCCACCACGCAAGGTCACCAGCATTTCCGAAATGCTTCGCCCTAGAGCCTCAAACAGAAAGTAGAAAAAGCTGCTGGCTGAAAGAAAGTAGAAAATGAACAACAGATAGGTGACAACAACGAGCGGCATGCCCGTAAAGTTGACGTAATCATTGATAAAAAGCTCGCTCAGCCGCGTCAGTGGCATGATCGGCAGAATCAACAAGACGCGGTACCAGGCCTTGTTGTCCTGACGCCAAGACAGAGACTTTTGTTCGACTCCAGGCTGCCAATAGCGATAGGTCTGAAGCAAGCGCGCAAGCAACCAAAGAACCACACCCGAATACACGAGCAGCGTGATCAGGGTGGCCACCAGCTGCAGCAGGGTCTGGTCAGCGATGGACAGTTCCAGAAATCGTCTGACGTTTGGCGTCAGCTTTAAATACCACTTCGGCGTAGCAAGGTATCCTGGTGTTGAGATGTAACCCTGATAGAGACCAGGCGTTGCATACGGCTGGATGATCACATCACGCTTGTGAATCTGCTCATACATGCGTCCGATCTCGACCACCGTGGTGGCTGAAAACAGAAATGTTCCCGGTTCATCAGACTGTGAACCGCTGCTAATTAGCGTGATCGCAGTTCCTGGAAGCGTCCAGCGTTCAGCCGCTTTGCTACGCAGCGCATTGAGCTGCCGGAGCTGGGCTGAATCTGGAATCGCGATGGGAACAGTGCTGTGGGTGAAGACATAATCAAGAACCTCCTTAAGCTGCAAGGTGGCCTCAGCACGCAGGTCTTCACGCACGCTCTGCGGGAAAGAACTGGCATCGAGCGCATGTTCGGCAAGGGTGAACAGCTCGGTGGCATTGTCAATGCGTGCCCGCGCGGCCGGGCTCCAGGACACTCCAGGGTCCTGATGCGGATGGGCGGTGGCGGCCTGAACCTCATGGTTCACCAGCGCCATCACGGCATAGAAGTTCAGCAGGGTTTCACGCGGACTTTCACCGACAACCTGGCCCAGGGGAGCATCTGTCCAGCGTTTGGCCGTTACCTCCAGCTGTGGATAGAACGGTTGCTCGCTCATGGGAATGAAGGCCACTGCGTTGACCAGTGGCAGGGTCACCGCAGCTTCCCTGGCCAGCGCAGCCGTCAGCGGCGTGAGCAGGCTGAGCATCACACCCAGGGCCAGTGCGAAGAGCGCCTGAAGCAGTCGGCGACTTGAGCCGCGATTCGGCTTTACCCGCAGCACAACGACCAAGCCCAAAGGGCGTCATGCTGCCACGAATTCAAGGCTTAACGCCTGATTCGAACGATGCCCAGCAACTGGGTCGGCCAAGACCAGGGCTCATCACCACGGCGCCACCTCAGTTGAGCCATCGAGGCAGCAAGGGGAACGCCGCCGCGGCGCAAGACGGCTGCAACATGCCAGATGAGCACGGCGGCCAACAGCCCCCAAGCCACAACATGCACGTTGTAGACAAGGTGGTGGATCTGGCGATCCCTGACCCAGCTCTCGTCCATCAACTTGCCGCTGGCAACGGCGACTGCCAGCACCAGCAGGGCTGCCGCATTGGCTGGTTGGCGCAGCCGGGCGCGCCCCAGGCTCACGGCGTAGAGGCTGAACAACAACGCCAGCGGCCAAAGCACCGCGCCAACGCTGCCGTGAATGTCGACCCAGTCAGAAGGCAAAGACCAGGAGAAGGGCAACCAGCTTCCGTCATGGCCCAACAACACCGCCAGGCCCGTCAGCCAGGCCAGAGGGATCAGCGCAGCCACGAGAGCGTGGAGCAAGCGCAACAGAGACGGTTGGTAGGGAATCGTTCGTGCCATGTGCTCAACCGCCCTGGTTCAACGCCTGTTGTAGCGAAAACAGACCAAAAGCGATAAACAAACCGCCGCTGAGGCGATACAGCAACCGTTCGCTGATGCGACCGCCAATCCACTTGCCGGCACCAACAGCCAGCCAGGTCACCAAGGCATGGCCCAGCAAGGTGCCAGCCAGAAGACCCGCAAACGTGAAGGCTGGTGCCGTGGCCAAGAAAATGGTCGTGAACTGGGTGCGATCCCCCAGTTCTGCAAGGAAGACCAGGGCAAAAGCCTCCCAGATCACCGCCCAGGTGCTGTTGAGACGGTGGCGGCTTTCGGCTGCATCAATCGCTTGCTCGGCTTCTTTCTCCTCAGCCTCGGCCTCGTCAGCGGCCATGGCCTGGGCATCGATCACCAACTTGAGGCCGAACCCGACAAACAGCACAGCAGCTAGCCAAGGCACCAGCCAGGCCGGCAACAGCTCGCGCAACCCATAGCCCAGTCCCAGAGAGATCAGGGTGACGGCCGTCAGAGCGCCGAATGCCCCGATGAAGACGTCGCGGGCGCGATGCCTGGCGGCCAGGATCAAGGCCATAAAGAACGTCTTGTCCCCGAGTTCGGCCAGGGTGATGGCTGTCAGGCTGGCTCCGAAGGCCGCCACACCAGGGTCAGATGTCATGACTGGGCTCATGCTTCCAAGCCTGCCCCAGCACCTGTGAAGAACTCATGAGGTCGAGCTGGCAACCGGCAATTCCACCTGGAGCACGCACCGTCCCGGCTGATTGGCATGCAGGCGCAGATCACCGCCATGCCGTCTGGCAATGGCGCGGGCGATCGCCAAGCCGAGACCGGACTGCCCCCCACGATCTGAACCGCGCCAAAAACGTTCAAACATGTGGGTCTGCCAGGCGGTGGGGATGCCGGCCCCCTGATCCATCACGTTCACTTGAACGACGCCATGGCTCAGCAGCACCTCAACGCTGACCGTGCCACCCGTCGGACTGTGGCGGATCGCATTGAGCAGCAGGTTGGTGAACAGGCGCAGCAATTGGCTGCTGACTCCGCAAATGGTCAGGCTGGTCGTTGCTGGATCGGGTGTGAGCGCAAGCGTGATCGATCGCGCTGCAGCCTGAGGCTCTGTGGTGCGGATCAAGTCCTCGAGCAGCTCCAGTAGATCGAAGCTCTGCGCCGGTTCTGTCCGTTGCAAGCGCGCCAGGCAGAGCAAATCGTCGAGCAACTCGGCCATGCGCAAGCTGGTGGCATCGAGCTCGGCCCAGCCCAGCGCTGGATCAGCCCGCAGGGGTTGGGGCACGGCCGCCAACAGGGTGCGCAAGGCCGTGAGCGGGTGGCGCAGCTCGTGGGAGACATCGGCGCTGAACTGGTCTAGAGCTGTGATCTGGGCCTGCAGCGGCGCGAAGGCGGCACGCAGCATCCGCCGACCCACCAGCAGTGCCGCCACGGCACTCACCAGGGCCCCCAACAGCAAGCCACGTTGCAGACGCTGCAGATCGCGCCGGGCCGGTTGATCGGACAGGGCGACCCTCACCGAACCAAGCCGTCGGGCCGGCGCGTCAGCACGGGCCTGTTGACTCAACACCGGTTGCCACAGGCTGATACCGCCCTGCCAGCGGCGCCATTGCGGTGTTGCCTGCTCGGATGGCAACGGTGCGGCCAGGAGTGCCGGAGGCAATGTCAGACCACCGTGCTGGCTGAGCAGACGACCAGCGGGATCAAACCATTGCAGGCGCTGCTGATCCAGCCCCTCGATGGCCAGCAGCCGTTCGTGTTGCTTGAACTTGGCTCTGCCTTCGGCCTCGCGCACCTCATGGGCAATCAGCGGCAACTGGGCCGCAGCGCCTGCCGCCAGCTGCCGCAGTTCGGCGCGTTGATCCTCACGGCGCTGCAGGGCAATGCCGCCATACAGGGCAGCTGTGAAGGCCCCCAGTAGCAGCAAGGCAAAGCTGCTTCCCTGGACAAGCAGTCGCCGTTTGAGTTGCCGCGCATCAGGTGGCAGCGGCTGGATTGAGCCGATAGCCAAATCCGTAAACCGTTTCGATCAGGTTGGGAGCGCAGCCTGCCAGGGCAAGTTTGTGCCGCAGGTTGCGCATGTGTGCCCGCAGGGCGTCATCACCACCATCGCGGTGGCTATCGCTGCAGCCGCGCAACAGCTGAGCTTTGCTGCAGCTGCATCCCTGGGCTCTCAGCAACAGCTCCAGCAGCAGGGCCTCTTTGCGGGTGAGCTCCACAGCCTCGCCATCAACGTAAGCCGTGGCATCGCCCGAACGCATGCGCAAAGGCCCAGCAGTGAGCTCGCTGTTGAGGGGACGATGCGCCCTTCTCAACAACGCTTTCAGGCGCGCTCGCAGGACCTCCGGCTCAAACGGCTTGACCACGTAATCATCGGCACCGCTCTCAAACCCTTTAATCTTGCTGCTGGCGCTGTCTCGGGCCGTCAGCATCATCACGAGCGGTTGAGGCTCGGGTTGTTGGCGCAACTGCTGACAAAATTCAACACCCTCCAAATCAGGGAGGCCCAAATCGAGCAGAACGAGATCAAACCCGTCCTGCTCGAGCAGGTCGAATGCCTCAATTGCACCCGATGCTGCCGCAACGGCGTAACCCCACATTTGCAGCAAACGCATCAACGCCTGCCTGAGGGGGTTGTCGTCCTCGACCAGCAGGATTTTCACGACAGGCAGGCGTTTCAATCCGGTTGAGGACGATCAACCGCTGGACTCAGAAACAGAAGGGAAGGAACTGGGTGTGACAGGCGGCGTAACCATCGACCAGGGGACCAAGACCGATCTGATGGGCGATCCCGGCACCGGTGAGGCCCTCGGTGATGATGCCGATCACCAGGCCGAGCATGGCAGCGCGGCCATTGAAACGCTCTGCGCGCTTGAGCTGATCGAGATGGATCTGCTCAGCGGCCCGGTCTTGGAACCACTTGTCATTGGACGTTGTGTTGGACATGACGAATGAGCGGTAAATAACATTGCAGCGATCAGCGCGTGCCGAAGCCCGCACGCCGGAGTCAGCCCAGTCCGATCTGGGAAAGGATGCCCTGACCGGTTATCAGCTCGGTGGTCAGGCCGATCAGGAAACCGAGCATGGCAAGGCGGCCATTCCAGGTCTCAGCAAAAGCGACGAAACCGAAGCGACTGGACGAATCAGCCATGGAACTGTTGCGAGGTGTTACGCCCAATGTAACGGCATGTAACGCTGGTGTCGAGTCCCGGGTGCAAACGCGTCAACGCTGAGCTGCTTCAGCCTGTGATTTGCAGATGGCCTTGGCGGCTTCAAGGCTGTGCGTCGCAGAAAACTGGGTCGCCACGCACTGGCAGGTCTTGGTCACCAAACCGGGAGCGGGTGTCACGCCAGCCTTCGCGAAGTCGGCCTCCATCGCCGCCGAACAACGGTTCTGGACCATCTGATCCATCATGCTTTGGGCGTGAGCGGGGGCCACCAGACCGCCGACGGCTGCAGTGACGACGGCTAAACGAAGGGCAGAAGACAGGCTCATCGCACGGCTGGAACAGACCCTGTCCTACAGCGCTGCAAGACTTCGCAGCGCCCAGATCTGCGAGAACCGCCAGTGAGCAAACCTCCCTTTCAGTACGAACCCATCGAGGCGTTTGGTGAAAGCCTGACCACGCGCAGACCGTGGAACACCACAGCGCTGGCGGCGGTCGAACGCCTGAATGGTCGGGTGGCCATGGTCGGTTTTGCGGCTGCGGTCATCGGGGAGCTGATCAGCGGGCACGGCCCTGCGGGCCAACTCATAGCGATGCTGCGCTGGTACCTGGGCTAGTTGCTTCAGCGCGCAGGTGATTGGGCGGGGGTCTTCGGCCCGATTGCCGGCGGTCGGATCCAGCTGTTCGACGGGCCCAGCCACACCGCCGTGCCTGCGACCAAAGCCAGCGGCAACAGCCAGCGCAGCCAGGGACTCATGCCAGACCTCCCACTGCCACGGCGACGCGGCGCCCAGCTGCTGCCCAGCGGCAGCCCACAGGCGCCACAGACAGACCGGCCGCCAAGACTGCGGTCCTGTCTGATCAACGAGCTGTGGCAGCGCGGGCAGGGCCGGGGCATGACCAACGATCCCATCAAGACGTCAAGGCAACAGCTCTGGCAGCCCCTAGCCTGAGGACACTCGTGCAGACGACAGCATGACCGAACTTGCTTTTCTGTTTGGATTCTGGGTTGCTGTTCTTGTGACCGCTGACCTGGTGATTCGCACAGTCGTGGGCATCGCCGGGGGTGTCGTTGGTGCCTTGGGTCGCGCCCTGCGTCGCCCCTGGCAGCGGCTCGCCGTCTGAGTTGACTTCAGCGATGGCGCGTGGTCGGTTTGGGAGACGCGACGCCGACCTGAATGATTCCGCTGCCGGCACAATGCAGGCAGGTTCGATAGGAAGCGGCGCTGATCCGCAACTGACCACTGCCACCACAGTGTGGACAGCTCTGGGTCTGCTGATGGCCCGCAGGCTGTTGGGATGAAGTGACCGGAGCAGACACAGCACGTTGAAGAAGCGTGGGGCCACTGTCCGCTGCAGCATTGCCAATCGCACAGGAAGCCTTTGTGAAGAGTTGGCGCGGTCGTTCGATCACCGCACAGCGCAGGCGTCTGACGCGATCAATCCCCACTCCATCAGCATGGCGATCGCCACAGCGATCGCAGCGATCGTCCAGCCTGAACGCAGCAATCGAATCAACAGCAGGGCACGGCTCGGGATCATGGTTCCATCCAAGAAGAACGGCGGCGCGATTGCCCCATCAGCGCCGAATTGATGACGCCGCCGCTGCATCTGTGCAGCCACGGTGCTCACCCTGTTGCAGTCGGACGCGATAGGTCACATGGGCAGGTCCAACCGCACGAATCAGGGCATCGCGGGCTTCCTCTTGCAAATCGTCGCGGCTGCTGGCGCTGATCGCCAGTTGCAGCGTGGTGTTTTCGGCAATCAAGGTGCCATCGGGACGATGGCACACGGTGAACAGGGCTTCTCGCATCAGCACCTCGCAGGATCCCGGTATCGAAGCGATCGCGCCGGGCCATGAAACTGTGGCGCCAACCAGCGCAGCGCAGGTGTGTTCAGCCCTACCGGGGGAGGTGTCGATTACCGCACAGCAACGCGGCGAGCCAGCGATCGCTGAGGGCGACCGCAGCAGCCCAGTTGTCGGCCTCGCTCAGGCCAGAAGCGCGGGTGGGCTTGAAACTGTGGTCGCCGGCCTTCAACCACTGCACGGCAACGTTGGGCGACAGGTTGTAGCCCTCGACCTCGTCGCGCTGACCAAAACTGTCGCGCTCCCCCTGCAGGATCAACGTGGTGCTCTGCAGCGTTTGCAGGTGTTCCGTGCGCAACTGTGTTGGTTTCCCTGGCGGATGAAAGGGGTAGCCAAGACAGAGACAACCATGCACCGCGCCCTGGGCCGCCAGTTCGTCGACAAGCAGGGAGGCGATGCGGCCACCCATCGATTTGCCTCCGATCACCAGCGGCCCTTGCTGCGGCATCGCCGCAACTTGGGCGCGAAAGGCCTCGAGCAGCTTGGCCACGCGGTCTGGGGCACGCTGCCGTCCATCCAAGCGGCGCTGAGCCATGTACGGAAATTCAAAGCGCACCACGCGCCAACCGCGATCGGCCAAACCAGCGGCGATCGCAGCCATGAACGGGCTGTCCATAGGAGCCCCGGCGCCGTGGGCCAGCAGCAGCGTGACGGGGGCGTCGGCAGAACCGTCGATCAACAGCTCCGACATGGCTCAGTCTTGCTGGCGCAGAAAGCGACCCGACAACCGCGTAGCCAACACGACCGCCGCCATGCCATAGGTGGCAAAGGTGATCACCTGTCCCGCCGTACCAGAGGCATAGGCCCCGCGTTCGAGCAAGACGAAATCAGCCAGCGATGCTGCCGTTCCCCACAGCAGCACCCACACACTCACGTAGAGGACGCCTTTGACGCTCTGATTCATGGCTCGGGGGCCTGGGCACGAATGGGGTGACCCTATCGGCTCAGGCAGGGGCCTTAGCCGGAGAGGCGGCAGCCGCAGAGTTGATCAAGGTCGGGCCGACCGGTGAGGCGCAGGCGCCAGCGGGCCCAGAAGCCATAAGCCGCATCAACCAGTGGACGCAGCAGGGGCCAGTCGCTGGGGGCATAGAGCCAGCCCAGACCCACGAGCCGGTAGGCCTCGCGAAAAACGGCCAGGTCGCGCAGCACCGTGCCATCGGCCTGCACACCATGCATGCGGCCCATTGCGGCGCGGTAGCTGATGCCGGCATGGGCGGCGGGCTCGTAGCCGGCCGCGTCAATGTCAACAAAGGCAAGGCGCGGATTGGCACCATGGATGCGCAGGTCACGACGCCGCAACATCGTGACCTCACGCACGCACAGCGGACAACCGCCGTCATACAGCAGTGTCAGGGCGGCCATGGCAACTCAAGAGCGCCGCACAGAGCTAGCGCGGCAGCAAGGAGAGTTGCGACCTCAGCCCACCAGCACGTTGGTGACGCGACCTAGGGCATTGGCCCGCTGCAGACCCTGGTTCAGGCGATCGAGGGGCACTCGGATCACGTACTCGCCGCTGCGCACAAACGACTGATCAGCAACGCCGGCCACAGTGATCGTCACCGTGCGCGCCCCACGGCCGCGGTAACCCGAGCTGCCCAGCAGGGCCGACTGACGATGGCTCTGGGCCGGGGAGCGGCGGGCACCACCAAGGTCGGCATCGGCGTAGAGGCCGTCCTGCTCCGACACCAGGGCTTGGAACGGCCCGTCAGTGCTGATGCCCTGGTAGCGGGCACCGCCGCCGTAAGCCACCGCCACGGCAGGCAGAGCACCAGGTACGGCAACGGCACGGTTCTGGTGCAGTGCGCGATTGAGAGCAGCCTGGCGGCCCGTGGCCTGACCCTTGACCGAAGCGGCAGCGCCGCGGGCCAACTGCATCAGCCAGGAGAACTGACGACCTTCGTGGCCAATGGAATAGCTCCAGCCATGCACATAAGGCACCACATCGTTGCCGAAGCGCTGCTGGTATTCGGCACTATCGATGTACGAGTCGATCTCAGCTGCGTAGCCCTGTTCCTGCAGAATCGTGAAGTGGTGCAGCATCTCCTCGCGGTTGTGGGGAGCGCGGCCGAGCAGATGCTTGTGGTTCAGCTCGATGAACCGATACGCATTGCAGTGCTCAAAGAACTTGCTGCGGTAGAGGCTGCTCTGGGCAATCGTTCGCACCAGCTCGCGCACGCTGAGATCGCCATTGCGGAACAGGGATTCCGCACCAGAGAGGCGCTCACTGGCCATCAGATGCTGCTGACCGAGAACCTGCTGGTAGACAGCACGGATCAGCGAACCCTTGTCTTCGGCCGAGGCAATCGACCAGCTTTCCTTGTCGCTGTCGTTGGCGTAGCGATCAATTCCAAGTTCAGCGGCTCGAACCAGGGTCATGGCGAGAGGGGCAAGAGAAGGGGGGGGTGGCCAGCAACATGCCCCAGGCGGTGGGTCAACAGACAAGTTGCAATCCAACGCCCGAGACCACGAGGGCCAAGCTCGGGACCCTAGAGAGAATCAGCCAGAGCGCCAGACGTTCTTAAGCAACATTGCGAAACAGCGGCGCAAAACCCTGTCAACAGGTGCAATCTCCAGATTCTCTTCAGGATCCCCCCTTGCTGTGCTGGAAACCGTTGAGCCAACAGCGATGGCGTCAGCTGAACGGGTCAGAATCCGCCCCAGGCGGCGAGGCCCGATCGCGCTGCACACGGACTTTGTTCTGTCAAGCACGTTCTGGCAGGGGCCCAAGCGGGTACGTTGCATTGCTGACACAAAAGGGTTTTGGATGGCTGTCACTGATCGAAAGGCGCAGTCCAAGCCGCCCGCGCTCACGATCGGTCAGCTCGAAGCCAGCTACCCCACGTACTGCAAAGCACTGCGGCTGCTGATCCGCGACGGATCCAGTCTCGGCTCCATCCAGCGCACGGTGTGCTGGGAAAGACTTGAAATGCTGCACAAGGCCATGCCCCGCCAATACCGCGACCCCCTGGTGCACTACACCATGGCCAAGCGGGCACTGGAAGCCGACGCCGCCACGGCCAACTCCTGAGACACACCACCTCCTGAGAAGCCACGCCAACAGCCATGACCTCAAACGCCTGCGAATCCCTGCGGATCCTGATCGCTGATGACGAAGCAAACATCCGCCGCATCCTGCAGACCCGACTGGAGCACCTCGGCCATGAGCTGGCTCTGGCCGAGAACGGCACCCAGGCCCTGGAGCTGTTCCGCGGCTTCGAGCCCGACCTCGTCGTGCTCGACGTGATGATGCCCGAATTGGATGGCTTTGCCGTCACCGAGCGCATCCGAGCCCAGTCGGAGGTTCCGATCATTTTGTTGACCGCTCTCAACGAGGTCGCCGATCGCATCACCGGGCTCGAGCTCGGCGCCGATGACTACATGGTCAAGCCCTTCAGTCCCAAAGAGCTCGAAGCGCGGATTCGCTGCGTCATGCGCCGATCGGTCACATCGACGGTGGGCAGCGCCCCAGGCGGCGCAGCCCGCAGCAACCATGTGGTCGTGGTCGGCGATCTCAGCGTCGATTTTTACCGGCGCCAGGCCCATCGCGGCGACGAGCGCATCCGCCTCACCGGCATGGAATTCAACCTGCTCGAATTGCTGATGAGTCGCAGCGGCGAGGCCATCAGCCGCCTCGACATGCTGGAAAAGGTCTGGGGCTACAAACCCGAGCGCGCCTCCGATAGCCGCGTCGTGGATGTACACATTTCCAGGCTGCGCGCCAAGCTCGAGGACGATCCCGACAATCCGGAATTGATCCTGACGGCGCGGGGCATGGGTTACATGTTCCAACGCATTCCCACCCGGGTTGAGTCGCTCAAGGCCTGAACACGGGCCTAAGGAACCTGATCCGTGTTGTCAGCAGGAGGCCAACGCCGTTCAACCTGCACGAACACGATCCAGGCCAGTCCAGCTGTGACGCCACCGGTCCAGTCCGAGCGCAACAGCTCGATGATCGATACCGTGCTGGCGCCGATGCGCAGGGCCCGGACGCCAAAACGGCCTAGTTGCTCTAATCGATCACTCATGCTGGAGACCCTGTTGAGCAAGCAACGTTTCTAGCGTTACCTGATCCTGCGTTTG
>CAYFMB010000021.1:0-14161 GCA_964344095.1 uncultured Klebsiella sp. | reverse complement strand
CAGCACTTCGCGCTCAGCATCGACCGCAACCCCAAAACGGCGCTGGGCCCAGCGCGCCACCGCCTCGCGAAAAGGGGCCGTGGCAGCGTGCAGGCAGTAGGCCGCGCTTTGGGGCTGGCGCAGGGCCAGCGCCATGGCATCGAGTGCCGCAGCCGGGGGCTGCAGATCGGTCGACCCCAGCGACAGATCCAGCAGTGGTGGCAGGCCAGAGTCGGGTGCGCTGGCACGGGCGCTGTACGCGGCCTTGCGCTGATCGTTGCGGGCGAAAACGCCGCTGCCGAGCAGGCTGACCCGCGTGCTGATGCGCTCAGAGATGGGCATCGAGAAAGGCCTTGAGCTGAGGCTGGGCCATGGCCCCCTCGTGGCGGGCCACCTCCTGGCCGTCCTTGAACAACAGCAACGTGGGCAACCCTTGAATGCGATGGGCGTCGCGGCTGTTGGGGTTCCCGTCGGCTTCGAGTTTGCCCACGCTCAGCCGCCCGTCGTATTCGGCCGCGGCCCAGTCCATGAGCGGCGCCATGAGGCGGCAGGGGCCGCACCAAGCCGCCCAAACGTCAACCAGCACCGGGCCGCTGGCCTCCAGGACCGCAGCGCTGAAGTTGGCATCGGTGAACTCGGCGACAGCCATGGTGGTGGACACAGGGCGACTGGGCAGGCAGAACCTTGAACAGCGAAGTCTAAAAAGTGATGGTCATGCTCCCGTTGCTGATCGCGACCACCCCGCCGCTGCCGCCACCACCGCTGCCGGCCGATCTCAGGCCCCTGGTGCGGGCTCTCGATCAATACGGTTTTCGCCTGCGCCTTGAGTCGCCGCCGCAGCGCGGGGTCTACGGGTTATTTGAGCCACGCAGCCGCACCCTCTGGGTTTCGCCACTCAGCTTTGCGTTGGGCATTGGACGTCAGACGCTGCTGCATGAGGCTGCCCATGCGGTCCAGAGCTGTCCGGGTGGCGCGATGCGACTGGTCGGCTGGCGCTTACCGCTGGCGGTGGTGGTGCGGCAGGAGATCGAGGCGATCACCTTCAACGGCTATGGCCACGACAACCGGGAGCTTGAGCGCGAGGCTTTTGCCTTGCAGGGCCAGCCCAATGCCGTGACATTGCTGCTGAAGGCCCTGGCCCAGACATGCCGGCGGCCGGGTTAGGGCCAGGCCCCATCTCAGAGCTTGTCGATGGAGCGCTTGAGCGCTTCGAGCTCGGCATCGACTTCGGCCACCTTGACCGGTTCGAGCTGGGGGACGGGGCCGTTGGCTGCCGGCAGGCTGGCAGCGGCTGCACCGCCTTCAAGGCGCGTCTTGAGGGCGGCCAGTTCATCGTCGACGTCGTTGCCGCCTTCGAGCGCCATGAACTGGCTCTCGAGGTCGGCGCCCGCCAGTTCGGCAGCGGCCTGGCTCTGGGCCTCGAGCGCCTCGACCTTCTCCTGCATGCGCTCGAAAGCGGCCATGGAGGTGTTGGTGTTGAGGTTTCCGACAGCGCTCTGCAGCTGCACCTGGGCCTGAGCCGCCTGGGCCCGGGCCTTGAGCATGTCCTTCTTGGTCTTGGCCTCGGCGATCTTGGCCTCGAGGGCGACCAGACTGCGCTTGAGGGTGTCGACCTGGCCGGCCTGGCCCTGCAGCTGGGTGTTGAGTGCTGTGGCTGAATCCTGGTAGGTCTTGCGCCGTGACAGTGCTTCGCGGGCCAGGTCCTCCTCCCCTTTCTTGAGGGCCAGCTCGGCGCGTTCGTACCAGGTTTTGGCCTGAGCTTCGGCTTGTTCTGCCTGGTTGGCGATGCGCTTCTGGCTGGCGATCGCGGTGGCGACAGCCTGGCGCAGTTTGACCAGGTCCTCCTGCATGTCGGCGACCGACTGGTCGAGGATCTTCACCGGGTCCTCGGCCTTGCTGATCAGGTCGTTGACGTTGGCCCGCAGCAGACGGCTGAGGCGATCAAAAAAGCCCATTGGCAGGGGTCAGGGGCGTGGAGCGAGGCTAGCCTGGTCCCTATGGCGCGAGCTCGTCGGTCCCAGCAACGCCAGCAAGCGCGCACGATTGGCACGGTCGGCGTTGGATCGGTCTCCGTGTTGCTGCCTGCAGCTCCGGCTCCGGCCACCCCCCTCGGCGATTGCCTCGATGCTTTGCAGAGCCGCTGGCGCCAGGGGGGGCATCTGGCAGCCCTGTGGCAGGCCTGGCCGCGCATCGCCGGGCCCCAGCTCGCCCCCCATTGCCGTCCACTGCGGCTCCAGGGTGGAGTGCTCAGCGTTGGGGCCACGGCCGGCCCCTGGTTGCAGGCCCTGCAATACAACCGCCACCAGCTGCTGGCCGCTCTGCGGGCATGCGGCTTTGCGTTGCGCGATCTGCGTGTCGAGCGAGCCCTGCCCCAGCCCCTTGTGGCGGCTGACGGCGAGGCGGCGGCTGAGGCCTGGCAGTGCCATCCCAGCCGTGTCGATGTCCATGGCATGGCCACTTGCCCCCGATGCGATGCCCCTGCACCAGCTGGTGAAATGGCCCGCTGGGGCCACTGCAGCTTCTGCAGGCGTCTGCAGCTGGCCCAGGGAGCGTCTTAGTAGCGCTCGGGTCGCGGCCGCTGCCAGTCTGGATGAATGCCGCGATTGGCCAGCGCTTGCGCCCGGTGCTCCAGGCGGCGTCGATCCAGTCGCCACAGGCGATAGAGACCGGCGTCGGCGAGCAGCTCCGGTTGCAGTCCGCGCCAGTGGGGCAGCTGGGCGGTGCGCGCGTCGATCACCAGCAGCAGCGTCGGCTGCTGCTGGCTGGAGCTAGGGACCAGGCCACGGCGCCGTTCGCGGCTGAGGCGATCGGCCAGGTTGGCCAGGCCGGTTGGTTCAACGCCCTCATAGAGCACCACCTGGCGGCTGTAGTAATGCAGTGAAGGCTTGAGAATCCCCACCATCGCCAGCGGTTCCAGCTGCTGACGATGGCTGACCACCGCGGCCGCCATCTGCCGCACCGGCAGCCCTCGCAGCCTGTCCCCCAAGGCCCACAACGGCTGCAGCGCCAGCAGGGCAAAGGCCACCAGGGGCAGCTGCAGCGCGAGCAGCCGGCTCGGACTGTCGCTGCCAAAGGCCAGCAGCGCCAGGGGCAGCAGGGCTGCCAGGGCAAAGCACAGCCCGGCCCGTTGCAGCGCGCCATTGGCCAGCACCGCTGTTGCCAGGTTCGGCATTTCGGGGTCGTGCACCGCACCGAACCAGGCGGGAGCTGCGAGCAGCACTGCGGCGATCAGCACAGCCAGTGCCAGGCACAGGCCCCAGGCCAGCTGGCGTGGCCAGCGGCGGGCTTGGCCGCTGGTGGCGGCTTGCACAACCAGCAGTGCCGCGGCCGGGGTCGCCGGGATCCAGTAGCTCGGCAGCTTGGTGGCCGCCAGGGTGAAGAAGCCAAGCACCACCAGCAGCCAGCAGCAGGCAAAACGGGCCAGCGATTGCGCGGGAGCAGGTCTGGTCTGGCGCAGCGCCTGCACCAGACCCCACACCAGCATGGGGCTCCACGGCAGGCTCGCGGCGATCAGGATCGCTCCAAAGAACCACCAGGGCTCCAGGTGGTCGTTGACCACAACGGTGAAGCGCTGCAGGTTGTGGTACCCGAAAAAACTGTTCCAGTAAGGCCGCCCTTCGACCACCAGCTCGCCCACGTACCAGGGCAGGGCCACGGCTGCGGTCAGTGTCAGGCCAGGCAGGGGGCGTAGTCCGCGCAGCAATGGCTGCAGCTCTCCCTGGCTGAGCGCAAAGGCCAGCAGGCTCAGCCCCACCAGCACGATGGCGACTGGACCTTTGGCCAGCACCGCCAGCCCCAGCACCAGCCAGCCGTGCCACCAGCCTCGCCAGCCCCGGCCACCGGGGGCACTCTGCCGCTGGGCCTGGGTGCGCCAGAACAGCAGCAGGCTGAAGCTGAGCATGGCGCTGAACACGGCATCGCTCACCGCCAGACGGCCCCACAGCAGGTTCAGTGGCGAGAGGGCGAAGGCAAGGGCTGCAGCCAGGGCGACGCACTGCTGTTGACGTGCGTTGAGCTGGGGTTGCTGGGGCCAGCGCAGCAGTGTCTGGCTCAGGACCAGCATCACGCCGATCGTGGTCAGGGCCGACGGCAGCCGTGCCGCCCAGGTGCCCAGAGGGTTCCACTGCGGCTGTCCCGGCAGCAGGTAGCCCAGCCCCATGAGCCAGTACACCAGGGGCGGCTTGTCGTAGCGGGGCAGACCATTGACCCGGGGGGTCAGCCAGTCGCCGGTTTCGGCCATGGCGCGGGCCGAAGCCGCAAACAGCGGCGGCGTTTCATCGACCAGACCGGTGTTGCCCAGCTGCCAAACAAACAGCAGCAGACCCAGCCCCAGGCAGGTCAGCAGGACCCAGTGGCGGCGCAACAGCTTCAAGCCAGGCGCGGCAGCTGGCAGGACCCTATCGGTTCTGCGGTCCCGCTCCCTGCGCAGCAGTGGTGACCAGCGACGCCAGCCAGGTTTCCACCCGTGCGGCAAAGCCCGCCAGGTCGCAGTGGCGCTCGGTCCAGGCGCGGCAACGGCGGCGCTCGATGGCCAGCGCCCGTTCGCCGGCGGCGATGAGGGCGTTCACATCATCGGGGGTGGCCAGGGCGCCGTTGACCCCCTCGACCACCAGCTCGGCAGGACCACCGCGGGCGTAGCTGGCCACCGGCACGCCGCAGGCCATTGCTTCCACCACCACGTTGCCGAACGCTTCGTTCCACTTGGGGGTGTTGAGCAGCACGCGGCAGCGGCCCAGTTCGGCCTGCAGAGCATCGGCCTCGAGGAAGCCCCGCCAGATCAGCGTCCCGGTCGGAACGCCGGCTTCAACCCGGGCGGCGTAAGCCGGGTCCTCCTTCCAACCCATCACGATGAGCGGCAGGCCCAGGGCGGCGGCGGCGGCGGCGGCATCCTCGAGGCCCTTCTCAGGTGCAATGCGGCCCGCCCAGCCCAGCTGGTTGGCCGGTTTGGCCTCGAAGCGGTAGCGCTCCAGGTCAAAGCCATTGCCCAGCAGGATCGGGCGATTCTTCAGGGAAAAGTCGGCGGCCTGAGCGGCGCTGTGAAAAGCCAGATGATGCGGGTGAGTGCAGCCGATCTGGGCGATCAGCTGATCCATCGCCGCACTCACCGAGCCCATGCTGATCAGGTGCGCTAGAGGGGTATCGGTGACGGGTGTCAACCACAGGGGCAACCAGTCGTAGCCCAGATTGAGGATCACATCAAAGTGAGCCTGTTCGCGCAGCGCCCGGTGCCACAGAGCGCCCAGCAGGCTGCCGGCTGGAATCTGCACGGCTGTGTTGCGGTCCTGGTGCTGCCAGCTGGGCTGGTCCTGACCCCGCTCAAGCCAGAGCACCGCCCGGTCGGCTCGTGGCGGCAGTTGCGACCCCTCGGCTGCCAGCACCGTCACCCTGTGACCCCGTTCCAGCAGTCCCACCACCAGCGAGGTCAGGGTGCGCTCGACGCCGCCACCACGACCGCTGCCGAGGGCCCCCACCGGGGTGTTCACCACCAAGATCTTCATGGAGCCGGCTCCCACAGGGCCGCGCGGCGATTGATGAGCAGCACGCTCACCAGGGCGATGAAGGCCCCCAGCCACTGCAGCGGTTGCAGCGACTCATGCAGCACCAGCACGCCGGTCAGCACGGCAAAGACTGGTGTCAGAAACGTCAGGGCCGTGAAGCCGGTGAGGTCACCGCTGCTGGCAAACCAAAAGAACAGGCCATAGGCCAGGGCGCTGCCCAGCAGAGAGGCATAGGCCATCAGCCCCCATTGCAGGGTGCTCCAGCCCGGGCTGAAGCCGGCACCATCGCCGCCGAGCCAGGTGGCCAGGGCCAGGGGCAGTCCCCCCAACACCATGTGCCAGCCGGTCACCGCCACTGGATCGCTGTGGCGACTGGCATAGCGGCAGAGCACGGTGCCAACCGCCATAGCGGCCGCGGCGCCGAGCATCCACAGCTCACCATGGCTAAGGGCTTGTTGATCGAACACCGGCGGTCCCTCCAGCCACCAGTGGCGCAGCAATCCGGCCGGCAGCCCCAGGCAGGTGATCGCCAGCAGTCCCAGCAGCAGGCCCAGCCAGCCGATCGGGTTGATCGCCTCGCCAAACAGCGCCCGGGCCAGCAGGGCCACCAGCAGGGGCTGGGAATCGATGAGCACCGAACCCAGGCCGGCACCGGTCTGGCCTAGTCCACGCACCAGCAGGCCCTGAAACAGGGTTCCATCCACCAGGGCAAACAACAGGAGGGGGCCCCAGTCGGCCCGGGCGATGCCCAGAGGTCTGTTGAGCAGGCGCGTCGCCAGCAGCAGCACAAGCCCGGCGGGCAACAGCCGCAGGCAGGCCACCAGCAGCGGGTCAGAGCTGGCCAGCAGAGGTTTCATCGCTGCCATGGCCGTGCCCCACAGGGCAAAGGGCAGCACCATGGCCAGCAGCCTGAGCGGCGCCCAGGCTTCGGATGTGTTCATGCTGCAGGGAGGCCGGTGGGCGCTGAACGCTTCTTTTTAAGATCCGGGCTTCGCAACGATCCCCGATGCCCTGGCCCTGGCGCCGCAAAGCCAAACGCACTCTGGCCCGCATCGCCATCGAGGGCCCCATTGCCGGAGACACCCGCAAACGGGTGCTCAAGGCTCTGCGCCAGGTCGAAGAGCGCGAATGCCCGGCCCTGCTGCTGCGGATCGATAGCCCTGGCGGCACGGTGGGCGATAGCCAAGAAATTCATGCAGCCATCACCCGACTGCGGCAGAAGGGCTGCCGGGTCGTGGCCAGTTTCGGCAACATTTCGGCCTCCGGCGGGGTCTACATCGGCGTCGCGGCCGAAAGCATCGTGGCCAATCCCGGCACCATCACCGGTTCGATCGGTGTGATCCTGCGGGGCAACAACCTCTCGCGCCTGCTGGAGCGCATCGGCATTCAGTTCGAGACGGTCAAAAGTGGTCTCTACAAGGACATTCTGTCGCCCGATCGCGCCCTAACCGAGGCCGAGCGCCAGCTGCTGCAGGAGCTGATCGACGCCAGCTATGGCCAGTTTGTGGCGGCGGTGGCCAGCGGCCGCAACCTTGATGAGAGCGTTGTGCGCGGCTTCGCCGATGGCCGCGTGTTCACCGGTGCCCAGGCCCAGAGCCTCGGACTGGTTGACCAGCTCGGTGGCGAAGAGACGGCCCGTCGCCTCGCGGCGGAGCTCGCCGGCCTCGATCCTGACAAGACGCGGCCAACCACCTTCGGGCGGGTGCCCAAGCGCTTTGGTGGCCTGTTGCCCGGCCGTGCGATCTGGGGGCGGCTGACGGCTGCCCTTAGCCTCGAGCTGGGCTGGAGCGGCCAGCCCCTTTGGCTGTATCGCCCATGAGTCTTGAACTGCGGGCCCTGCGCGGGGCCACCACCGCCAGCGGCAACACGGCCGTGGCGATCGCCGAAGCGGTTGAAGAGCTTGTTGTGGCGCTGATGCAGCGCAACGATCTGGCGGCAACCCAGCTGCTGTCGGTGACCTTCTCGGTCACCGCCGATCTCGATGCCTGTTTCCCCGCCGCCATTGCTCGGCGCATGCCGGGATGGGACGGGGTGGCCTTGCTCGATTGTCAGCAGATGGCGGTTCAGGGCGATCTGCCCCATTGCATTCGCCTGCTCGCCCATGCCTGGCTCGAACCCAGCCGTGCCCCGGTCCATCCCTATTTGCGCGCTGCAGCGGCTCTGCGGCCCGACCGCGCCACCTAGCTGGCCGGCCACTGCGCGCAGACGGGATCCTGGCCAGCTGCCAAGAATTGACGAACTTCTGACGCGCGCCATGCTGCCTCGTCCTTTGGTTGGTCGGTTCAGGTGGGCTGCCCTGGCCGGAGCAGGTCTGGCCACAGCGGCCGCTGTGGCTGCGGCCACCAGCGGCCCCCTGCTGGCCCCGGCTCGCGCGCAGTCAACTCCGAGCCTGATGGAGTTTCGCTGGGATAACACCCGCGATTACCGCAAGCTCTATTACTTCATCACTGACACAGCCCGTCTCAAGCGCTCCGAGTACTACCTGATCCTCAGGCCCAAGGATCGCAAGACGGCGATTCTCAAGCTGAGCGTCACCATTCCCAAGTCCTTCGATGTGTCGATCACGCCGAAGCAAGTGCAGCTGTGCCGCATGTCGGAGGGCGGCATGCTGTCAAGGACGCGTTGTCTCGAGCCGATTCCTGCGGTCATCGAAATCGCTCCCGACGGCCGTGCCATCGAGATTTTCCCCAACACGCCGATCTCTGACAAAGGCACGATCGGGGTGTATCTGAATATTTTCAATCCGTTCAATATCGGCATGTACCAGTTCAATGCGCTGGCCCAGGCCCCCGGCGATGTGCCGATGGCCGGCTATCTGGGCAGCTGGTTGATCCAGATCGATCCGAGCTTCTGAGATCAACTGGTAAGTTGGGCAGCTGGCAGCGATTGCAGACACACCCATGACCAAGCGCACCCTCGAAGGAACCAGCCGTAAGCGCAAGCGGGTCTCGGGTTTCCGTGTCCGGATGCGCACCCACACCGGTCGCCGTGTGATCAAGGCCCGCCGTCGCCGTGGCCGCGCACGCCTTGCTGTCTGAGCCCCTTGGCCCTGCCCCAACGGCACCGGTTGCGGGGGCAGCGCCTCTTTGATGCGCTGTATCAACGCGGGCAGGCCAGCCACGGTCCCTTGATGTCGTTGCGTTGGCTTGCCGCCGACAACAACCTGCTCCCACCGCATCAACGCCAGGAGGCAGTCAGCCCCTGGCGTTGTGGTGTGGTGATCAGCAGCAAGGTGCACAAACGTGCAGTCCGGCGTAACCGCCTGCGGCGCCAGTTGCACGAAGGGTTGCAGCGGGTCATCTGGCGACCTGGCTTGCCCCCGTTGTGGCTGTTGATCAGCCTCAAACCCGGCAGTGCCGACCTGGATCGGCACCACTTGCTGGGAGAATGCCAGCGCCTCCTCAGCAAAGCCGGTCTGTTGCCATGAGCCAGGAGTCCATGACCGCCACCACCAGAATCGAAGAGTCGGTCTTTCTCGATCAAGGGCCGGCGCGGGGGGATTTGATCTTCAACCTGCTGCTGGGACTGACCCTGATCGGCATTCCCTTCGCTGTTGGCGCCATCGTGCGCGCCCTTTGGCTCCGGTTCCGCATCACCAGTCGACGCATCGAGGTCACCGGCGGCTGGATGGGCCGTGACCGCACCCAGGTCGTCTACAGCCAGATCCGCGAGGTGCGCTGCGTGCCCCGCGGTTTTGGAGCCTGGGGTGACATGGTGTTGGTGCTCAATGACGGTGCGCGCCTTGAACTGCGTTCCGTGCCACGCTTCCGCGACGTGGAGGCCTACATCAACGAGCGCGCTCAGGCCAAGCCCTCGGCGCCCAAGGGCATGGCGGCCTGAATCGCCACATTGAGCCCCATTTCCGACCTTTGACACTTCCTCTGTCGTGATCGGCTACATCTCCGACAACCTGCTGCTGCCCATCCTCGATTTTTTCTATGGATTGGTGCCCAGCTATGGGCTGGCGATCATCGCCCTGACGGTGGTGATCCGCCTGGCCCTGTTTCCGTTGAGCGCTGGTTCGATTCGCAATGCCCGCCGCATGCGCATTGCCCAGCCGGTGATGCAGAAGCGTCAGGCCGAGATCAAGAGCAAGTACGCCAGCAATCCTCAGAAGCAGCAGGAGGAGCTGGGCAAGCTCATGCAGGAGTTCGGCAGCCCCCTGGCCGGTTGCCTGCCCCTGCTGGTGCAGATGCCGATCCTGTTTGCCCTGTTCGCCACCCTGCGGGGCTCACCGTTCGCCGATGTGCCCTACACCATCAATCTCAAGGTGCTCCCGGCCGATCAGATCGCCGCGGTGGAGCCCAAGCCGTTCAACAGCCCGAGCCATTCGATCTTCATCACCGAGACCAACCATGTGCCGGTGATTGCCAGCCTTGCGGGCGGCACCAAGCTGGGTGTGGGCGAGTCGACCAGCGTCGATCTGCACACCAAGCAAGGCGACAGCTTTGCTTCAGTGCTCAAGGGCATCGATCACGGTGACGCCTTCACACCGAGCTGGAGCGTCACCAAAGGCGATGGTGTGGTCAGCGTCGATGCCAACGGCACGATCAAGGCACTGGCGCCAGGCGATGCCACCGTTGAAGGCAAAATTCCCGGTCTGGCGGCCCGCAGTGGCTTCCTGTTCATCAAGGCTCTCGGTCAGGTCGGCTTCATGACCGACGGCAGCGTCAACTGGGACATCGCTGTTCTGGTCGCAGGTTTCGGCATCACCCTGTTTGTCAGCCAAATTCTTTCGGGCATGGGCATGCCGCCCAACCCCCAGCAGTCGACGGCCAACAAGATCACTCCGGTGATGATCACCGCCATGTTCCTGTTCTTCCCGCTGCCCGCGGGCGTGCTGCTCTACATGGTTGTGGCCAACATCTTCCAGGCTCTGCAGACCTTCCTGCTGGGTCGTGAGGCCCTTCCGGACAATCTGCAGCAGATCTTGGATCAGCAGCTCGCCCAACAGAAGCTGGCCACGGCGGGTGGGGCGCCTGCGAGCGGCGATCGCCTGCCGTTCGAGCCCAAGAGCAAGAAATGAACCAGGCCTGACCGACCGCTCATGGCCCAAACCCTCAGACCTGTGGCGATCGCAGAGCTTCTCTCTGCTGCCGATCAGCCTCATTGCTGGACGTTTGACCAACCGATTTCAGCTTTGCAAGCGAGCACGCCCGTTCGGGGGTGGCTGCGTTTGGAGGTCGAGGGACCTCTGCTGCGGGTCGAGGGAGAGGCAGCGACCACCGTCGAGCTGTGCTGCGACCGCTGCCTTCGCACGTATGTCCATCCTCTGAGTGCCCGGGTCAGCGAGCGCCTGGGCCTCGGCACCACGGCAGAGGATCTTGACGATGCTCTGGCTTTTGATGCCGAAGGGATCAGCGAGCAGCTCGATCCCGAGGGCAGCTTTGACCCCGAGCAGTGGATCTACGAACAACTCAGCCTGCAGTTGCCTCTGGTCAACCGCTGCGGCCCCGAGTGCCCTGGCCCCGCCAGCTGGGGCAGTGATCAGCCCCCCAGCGATCCCCGCTGGGGGGCCCTCAACAAGCTGCGGCAGTGAGCCAGGCCTGGAGCGACCAGCTGGATCTGCTGATCCGTGCGCGCACGCCGATCCTCTGGATCCGCAGTTTTGAGGAGGAACGCGTTGAAGCTTTGCTGCAGCAGGCGGCGCGCCGGCTTGATGGCCGAACCCTGTTGCGCTGGGATTTCATCGCCGGGCTGGCCGGGGCGCCCAACCGCGACGGCGAGGCCGCCCGCAACCCGCTGGCGGCACTGGCAGCGCTCGATGCTTTGCCCCACGGCAGTGGTGCCATCCTGCTGCTGCGCGACTTTCACCGCTATTGCGAGGACGCCGGTGTCTGCCGTCGCCTACGCAATCTGGCCGTGAGCCTGCGGCAGGTGCCGCACACGATCGTGATCACGGCGCCGGAGTGGCAGCTGCCGCTGGAGCTCGACGACTGCATCACGGTGTTGGATTTGCCACTGCCTGAGGCACGCGACATCAACGCCCTGCTGCAAAGCATTGCGGTGGCCACGGGCCAACCGTTGGCGGCGCCTGTGCTCGAGCAGCTCACCGCGGCCTGTCACGGCCTCAGCGAACAGCGGGTGCGGCAGATTGCCGCCCGTGCCCTGGCCCAGCGCGGAACCCTGGGCGAGGCCGACCTGGTTGAGGTGCTGGAGGAGAAGCGTCAGGTGATCGCCCGCAGCGCCCTGCTCGAGTATTGCCCGAGTGAAGCCACCACGGCCGACATCGGCGGCCTCGAGGCGCTCAAGCACTGGCTTGAGCAACGCCACATGGCGTTCAGCGAGGAGGCCCAGGCCTACGGCCTACCCCTGCCGCGCGGCGTGCTGCTCGTGGGACCTCAGGGAACCGGCAAGTCCTTGACGGCCAAGGCCATTGCCCACACCTGGGCCATGCCGCTGCTGCGGCTTGATGTGGGGCGGCTGTTTGCCGGCCTGGTGGGGGCCAGCGAGGCCCGCACCCGCGAGATGATCCAGCGCGCTGAGGCCATGGCCCCGTGCGTGCTGTGGATCGACGAGATCGACAAGGGCTTTGGCGGCAGCTCCCGCAGCGATGGCGGCACCAGCCAGCGGGTCCTGGCCACGGTGCTCACCTGGATGGCCGAGAAGACCAGTGCCGTGTTTGTGGTGGCCACGGCCAATGGCGTTGAACGTTTGCCGCCCGAGCTGCTGCGCAAGGGGCGCTTCGATGAGATTTTTCTGTTGGACTTGCCCAGCGCTGCTGAGCGCAGTGCGATCCTCGATCTGCAGCTGCGCCGTCGCCGCCCCCAGCACCAGATTCCGCTTCAGGTGCTGGTGGACCGCACGGAGGGCTTCTCGGGTGCCGAGCTGGAGCAGACCGTGATCGAAGCCATGCACCTGGCCTTTGCTGAGCAGCGCGAGTTTGGCGAGGCGGACCTGATTGCCGCCGCCTCCCAGGTGGTGCCCCTCTCGCGCACCGCCCGCGAACAGCTGGAGCAGCTCAAGCAGTGGGCCAGTACGGGCCGGGCGCGCCCGGCATCGCGACTGCAACATCAAGACCCATGAGCACAACCCCGTTGCGGCAGGGCCGGCTGGCGGCGGTGATCGATGGCGACACCGTGGATCTGATCACAGGCAGCCAAACGATTCGCGTGCGCTTGGCCTGCGTTGATGCCCCCGAGTTGGCCCAAAAGCCCCACGGGCAGCTCGCCAAGGATGCCTTGACCGGACTGCTCAACCAGGGCACCACGGTTCGCTATCAACCGACGTCGACCGATCGCTACGGCCGGGTCGTGGCTGAGGTCTTCGATCGCAACAACCGCAACCTTGGCGCCCAGATGGTCAGCCTGGGCCGCGCGTTTGTCGATCCGAGCGATGCAGCGGCTTGCGATGCCACAACGCTGATGGCACGGCAAAACCAGGCGCGGCAGCAGCGGCTTGGTGTCTGGCTCGATCCTGCCCTGCAGAAGCCCTGGGATTTCCGTGCCCGAACCCCCCAGGTGCCCTTGGCCAAGACCGTCTTGACTCAGACAGTCTCGTCGCAAACCGCCTCTGCTCAGATCAGCTCTAATCAGACAGCCTCTGCTCAGACCGCGTCGGCGAGCATCGCGTCTCTGCCTGCTCCGCCAACGCGGTTCAACGTCGAGCCTTACCGCGGCAAACGGGTGATCACCTGTTCGAGCATCGACAGCAAGCTCGAGGCACAGGCCTGGTTAGCAGCAGGACATCGCTATCTCGATGCCGATCGCGATGGATGTGCGTGTGAATCGCAATTTCCCTGTTGATTCGCTTGTCAACACCGCTGTGTGAAGCCAGGTAAAGAAGATCCAACGCCTGTAACGAAGGGCTCTGCCTTGCGTCCGCTCTTTGCCCGAGCCGCGCAAGCTGGTAGCCAACATTCAGGTCCGCGCCATGGATCGCCGTTCCGAACTCCCGACCCAACTGGCCATGGCCTGTCTGGGTGCTGGCGTGGTCACCTCGATCGCTGTTGCCCAGGGCCAGAATCCCTTGACTGCTCTAGGAATCACATTGTTTTCGGCTGTCGCGGCCGTGATGGTGGGCCAGGTGGTCTGAACCCTTGGACGAAACAGGCAAGCTTGTGCAAAGCACGCCTGATTTGCGTCAATTTGGTTGAGAAAGCCGGTTGGACTGCGGTGTCGGCATTGACGTTGGGTAAGCCCACGCACAGGTTGTGGGACAAGACTCATTGCCCGCTCCGTTCATGTCGCTACGCCATTTGTTGTCGCCGCAAGGTCTGGCTGTGGCTGCTACCGCAGCAACGGCTGCTGTCTGGCTGCCTGCCCCTGGTCAGGCCCAGGTGCTTTATGACCTTGCGACCTTCTGCAGCCTCAACGGTGCAGCGCCCGTTGCCTGCACGGTTCAGGCTGTCAACCAGGGCAAGGTCACCGATTATCGCCATCGCATCGGCCAGCAGACCCTGACCATTCGCATCAGCGACTCGCCTGTGCGCATGCAGCGCTACGAGGCTGGCAGCAACAGTTGGAAAAGCCTGAGCTGGGCTTCGGCGCGGTTTTCGAGCAACACCGTTTGCTTCGACGGTCGCGATCTGTGTGTCGTTAACCCCAACTACCTCAACAGCGTGCAGCAGCAGAGCCGTGCTGCCATGGCCGGCCGGGATCTGGTCAAGGTGCACTTCGGCGGCGATGGCCGCATCGATGCCACCTGTTACGACAACGGTTGTGAGGTGAACCTGAAATGACCTC
>CAYFMB010000020.1:0-14273 GCA_964344095.1 uncultured Klebsiella sp. | reverse complement strand
GTGGGCGCCACGTCACACCGGCTACACCGGCGCGTTGTCGATGACCCAGATCCCTGTGAATGCCAGCGGTGATGTACCCGGAATGGGTCGTCGGCAGTTCATGAACCTGCTGACCTTCGGGTCGGTCACCGGTGTTGCTTTGGGTGCTCTCTACCCGGTTGTCAACTACTTCATCCCGCCCAAGGCCGCAGGCAGCGGTGGTGGCACCACCGCCAAGGATGAACTCGGCAACGCCGTCACGGCCACGGGCTGGCTGGCCACCCACAAGGAAGGTGACCGCAGCTTGGTTCAGGGTCTCAAGGGCGATCCCACATATCTGATCGTCGAGGGCAATGACGCCATCGGCAGCTACGGGATCAACGCCATCTGCACTCACCTGGGTTGTGTGGTGCCCTGGAACAGCGGTCAGAACAAGTTCATGTGCCCCTGCCACGGCTCCCAGTACGACGCCACCGGCAAGGTGGTTCGTGGTCCGGCGCCGTTGTCGCTGGCCCTGGCCCATGTCTCGGTTGATAGCGACAACGTCTTCCTGAGCCAATGGACCGAAACCGACTTCCGCACCGGTGACAAGCCCTGGTGGGCCTGATCTCGTTGTTGACACCTGCCATCAGACCTGCCATGCGCCGCCTTTTCTCCTCACTGACCGGATCGCTGCTCGGACTGGGATTACTGCTGACCGTTCTCGTCAGTGCTGCCACCCCCAGCTGGGCTTACCCCTTCTACGCACAGCAGAACTACGCCAGCCCGCGTGAGGCCACCGGCAAGATCGTCTGTGCCAACTGCCATCTCGCCAAGAAACCCACCCGTGTCGAGGTCCCTCAGGCCGTGATGCCTGACACCGTGTTCAAGGCGGTGGTTGAAATTCCTTATGACACCTCGATCCAGCAGGTGTCCGGAGATGGCAGCCCGACAAGCTTGAATGTCGGTGCTGTGATCATGCTTCCCGACGGCTTCACCCTCGCTCCCCAGGAGCGGATGAGCGACGAGCTCAAGGAAGAGACGGCTGGCATCTATTACAGCCAATACTCCGCTGACCTGCCCAACACCTATCTGGTTGGTCCACTGCCTGGCGATCAGCACCAGGAAATCGTCTTCCCGATTCTGGCCCCCGATCCAGGAACGGATAGCTCCATTCACTTCGGCAAGTACAGCATTCACGTGGGCGGCAACCGCGGCCGCGGTCAGGTGTATCCCACCGGTGAGAAGACCAACAACGCTCTGTACACCGCCCCTGCTGCAGGAACCGTTCAGGCCATCACACCGGCTGACAACGGCGCTACCGAGGTGACTATCGCCACCGCCGATGGCGGCACGGTCAGCGAGACGGTGCCCGCTGGCCCCACTGTGATCGTGACTGTGGGTGAGGCTGTCGCCGCTGGAGCTCCGATCAGCAACGACCCCAATGTGGGTGGTTTCGGTCAGATCGATACAGAGATTGTGCTGCAGAACCCTGTTCGCATCTACGGTCTGCTGGCTTTCTTTGCCGCCGTTGCCCTGGCCCAAATCATGCTGGTGCTCAAGAAGCGTCAGGTTGAAAAGGTTCAGGCAGCTGAGGGCATCGTCTGAGCACCGCAGTGCTGCTTGGTTTCGCTTCTCCGGGGCCCCTGGTTTTCCAGCTGGGCCCTTTTGCCTTGCGCTGGTACGGCCTGCTGATCGCCGTGGCGGTGCTCACCGGTTTGGCCCTCGCGACGCGTCTGGCCCGCGCCCGCGGCATCGACCCTGGGTTGGTCGCTGATCTCCTGCCCCTGCTCGTGCTGGGTGCGGTGATCGGTGCCCGCACCTATTACGTGCTGCTCGAATGGCGGCAGTACAGCAGCGACTGGCTCTCGGCATTGGCGGTCTGGCGTGGCGGCATTGCCATCCATGGCGCCCTCATCGGCGGCACGCTGACCACAGTTCTGTTTTGTCGCTGGCGGCGTCAGCGTTTTTGGCCGCTGCTCGATGTGCTGGTGCCCGCGGTGGCCCTAGGCCAGGCGATCGGTCGCTGGGGCAATTTCTTCAACTCGGAAGCCTTCGGCCTTCCCACCGATCTCCCCTGGAAATTGACCATCCCCCTGGCGAACCGACCTCCTGAATTCCTGGCTGATCCCAGCTTTCACCCCACGTTTCTGTACGAATCGCTGTGGAATCTGGGCGTCTGCGCCCTCTTACTCACCTTGTTCCGGTCCGCTCAACGCGGTCGCATCGCCTTGCCCGCCGGTTCCCTCAGCTGCATTTATCTGATGGCCTACAGCAGCGGCCGGGTCTGGATTGAGGGGCTCCGGCTTGACCCCCTCTGTCTGGTGGGAATGCCGCCGTTTTGCACGGGTGGACTGCGCATGGCCCAGCTGATGAGCCTGCTGCTGATCGCTGTTGGCGGCGTCGGTCTCTGGTGGTTGTACGGCCGCCGTCAGAATCTTCCTGATCCCAGTGGGGTGCCGCTTTGAGCCATCATCCTGTCTGGATTGTGGGGGCAGGCCCTGGAGCTCCCGATCTGCTGACGCTGCGCGCCGCGCGGCTGATCGACCAGGCCGAGGTGCTGGTCTGGACCGATTCGCTGGTGAATCCTCAGATCGCCGCCCTGGCGCCCGAGGGCTGCGAACGCATCCGCACCAGCACCCTCACCCTCGAAGAGGTGATGGCCCTGGTGCTCGAGCGGGCCCAGGCCGGCAAGCGCGTGGTGCGTCTCCATGACGGTGACCCTTGCCTCTATGGAGCCCTGGCCGAACAGGTGTGTCGCCTGGCCGATGCGGGGCTTCCCGTTGAGGTTGTGCCAGGGCTTAGCGCCTACCAGGCGGCAGCGGCCGCCCTCAACCAGGAATTGACCATTCCCGGATTGGTGCAGACCATCGTGCTGAGCCGCGCCGGCGGCCGCACCGGCACACCAGAGCGCGAATCGCTCGCCCACCTGGCGGCGTTGCAGGCGTCCCTGTGTCTTTACCTGAGTGCCCGCCACGTGGAGGAGGTGCAGGCCGAACTGCTGCAGCACTACCCCGCCGAGACGCCTGTGGCGATCGGGTATCGCATCAGCTGGCCCGATCAGTGGATCACGGTGGTGCCGCTTGCGCAGATGGCGGCGGTGAGCCGTGAGCGCGGTCTGATTCGCACCACCCTCTATGTGGTGAGCCCAGCCTTGGCGGCTTCGGCCGATGCCCGCTCGCGGCTTTATTCGGCCAGCCACAATCACCTGTTTCGCGGCGGTGCCTAAGGTTGGGCGTCTCCAAGCCCGCCAGACCGTGGTTGCCAGCAAGTCTTGTTTGATCGCGTCGCTCGCGGCAACAGCTTTGATGGCTCCTCCACTGCTGTGGGGCGGCGCTGCCCAGGCGGGTCCTCAGCTTGAGGCCCTCAACAAGGCGGTCAGCGCCTGCGTGGCCGTCGGCAAACCCCAGCCCTGCCCCGCTGGTGTGGCGGCGCTGCAGCAGTTGCGCCAGAGCCCCGCTTACAGCAGCAGCGATCGCTATTGCAAGGAGCAGGTGATCGAGCTCGATCGGGTACTGGCCCTGCTGCCGCTGCAGGACGTCACCGATCAGACGGTGCAGGGAAGCCTCGATGGGCTGGGCCAGGCCTGCGCGCGCTTTGGCTTGTGAAGCGCTGAGCCCTGTGGCCTGCCGTGCTCAGCCCTGGGACTGGGCTTCGCCATAGAGCTCAGCCGCCAGTCGCTGGCGATCAAACCGGCAACCCAGCCGTGCCGCGATCGCCTCGACGTCACCGGCGGCGTTGCCCAGGCAGCAGGTGCCACCGGGCGATGGCGTGACGTTGAACACCAGGCCCGGCCTGGCGCTGATGCGTGCTTCTCCCAGCATCAGCCGCCGCTCATGTTTGTTGATGAGCTGGGGTCTGACCCCGCCATAGCCCTCGGCGAAGCGCAAATCCTGCAGGCCCATGTCGGGCACGATCTTGCGCGCATCAGCCAGGAACAGACGCCGCCTCAGCCAGGGCACCTCAAACAGCAGGTTCTTGACGATGTAGTTGCGGATGTCGGCCACCTTGAACAGTTGCCAGAACACCGCCAGCACGGCCCAGTCGAGCCGCAGCACCTTGAGAAACTCCCAGAACGAGGCGGGCTTGTAGCGCTCCAGCAGCGGCAACAGCAAGGCTGTGGGACCGAAGCGCGTCTTGCCGGGGGCGCGCACATCAGGGTCGCCGTGAATGGCGGCAAACGGCAGCTTGTCGTTCTGCACCGTGTAGACCTTGCCTTTGAGCACGTCGGGGGTGAAGTAGAAGCTGCCGGCCACCGGCAGGCAGGAGTATTCGAGGCCGTACCCCATCTGCTGGGCCATCAGCAGGCTGTGGGCGCCAGCGTTGACGATCACATGGCGCGCCCGAACCTGGCGGGTCCTGCTGGTTCCCGCCGTGCTGTCTGACCTGAGGCTCACCACATAGCTGGTGGTGTCATCGCCGCCGCCGCCCTCTTCGATGGCGATGTGCTCGACGCGGGTGTTCAGGGCGACGTTCAGCTGCCGGCTGCTACCCGCCAGCGCCTGCTGGGCCTGGGTCACAAATGAGGCCGCCAGGGCTTCGTAATCGACAGCGGTGTAGGTGCTGCGGATGCCGATGGCCACCAGCTCCTCGCTGCGCAACTGGCCGCCGCGATGGGCGACCTGGGGTTCCCATTCGGCAATCTGCTCCTTCTCGAGCAGTTCCATGGCCGGAAAGTGCGGTGAAAAGCGCGCAAAACGTTCCCGCAGGAAGCGGCATTCGGCTTCGCCAACCCCCAACACCATTTTGGGTGTGCGGAACACACAGCGATCCCGTTCGGCGGGCTCCAGCAGGGCTGCGTAGTGCACGATCATCTCGGCAGTGCGTTTGACCCGTACCGCTTTCTCGAGGGTGTAGTTGGTTTCAATATCGCCGCAGTGAATCGTCTGGCTGTTGTTGGTGGCTCTGGAGTTGACCTGGGCCAGTTCGCCGTAGCGCTCGACCAACAGGATCCGCTCGAGATCGGTGTAACGCGCCAGTTCGAACAGCAGCGCCGTGCCGCAGACACCGCCGCCCACGATCAGCACGTCAACCTGTTCGTGATCCCCTGTAGCCACGCCTGCTGAAGCCGCCAAACACCCATGCTCGCCTGTCGCTGGTCTGGCAGGGCTCGGCCAGAGCTCTGCCGGCCATGGCCTAAAGTGCCGAAGTCAGGGCGGTTGCCCTGGTCGGGCGATTAGCACAGTGGTAGCGCACTTCCTTCACACGGAAGGGGTCACTGGTTCGAATCCAGTATCGCCCATGTCCATGGTGGCGTTCATGCAGGTTCTGCCTGAACAGCCATTCTTGGCGTTGGCCCCATCGACGCTGGCCACCGGTGGCGGCAGAATCCCGGGTCTGTGGCGTGGATGTGCCCATGGCTGAGCCGAACGGCCCAGTTTCCGGTGGGGAGGTTCCTGGTGGCCTCGAGCCGATTCCCGAATTGACAGCTCTCGCCCAGGTCCTGCACCAGGGCCGTCTGGCCATGGGCGTGAGCCTGGTTGAACTGGCGCGGCGTCTGCACATGGGACAGGAGCAGCTCCAGGCACTGGAGCAGGCCGACCGCACCCGCTTGCCCGAACCGGTGTTTGTGATCGCCCAGGCTCGGCGCGTGGCGGCGGCCCTGGACGTCGACGCCAGCGCCTTGATCGATGCCTTGCGCCGCTGCGAGTCCTTCAAGAGCCCAACGGTCACCCTGAATCCCGAGGCGTTCAAGCCCAGGCCCGTCAACTTCCAACCTGCCTCGGCCTCTCCCGGCTCGCTGCCGCTGTGGTGGTTGCTGCCGCTTGCTGTCGTGCTGGTGGGCGCAGCGGGTGTGTGGTCCCAGCGCAGTCAGCTGCAGGCCTTGATGCGGGCCTCCCCGCCGCGCGCGAGCGTTAAACCCGCCCCTGTGGCTGTCGCGACCCGTGAGACCATTCCCTGGCCCAAGCCAGCTGTGCTGCGCGTGCGCACGGCGAGCGTCAGCTGGATGGAGATCACCAGTCTCAACGGCCAGAAGCGGCTGTTCCGCGGGATGTTTCGCGGTGAGCAGCGTTTTCCTCTCGGTCAGGGCCTGTTGCTGCGAGCTGGTCGCCCCGATCAGGTGCTGGTGGCCACCGGCACCGCGGCCTGGCAACCCCTGGGCACGGTCAAGGACCTTCGCTGGTTTCGCTTCCCGCAGCCGCCCGCCAAGTCAAAGCCCATCAAGGTGCCGTCAGCGCAATCGCCGGCTCAGCCACGCTGACGCTCAGGGCCGCGCCGCTGGCTTCGGCGACAGCGCCGCTGCAGCCGGCCAGACTCCAGCGCTCCAGGCTCAGATCGGCGGGCGCTTGACCGCTTGAGCCTGGCTGGGGCACAAGGGCAATCGTCAGCGGCCGCAGGGCATCTTTGACGGGTGCTGCCGCGCGCACCTGCAGCGCCTGGATGACGGCCTGGGGGCGTCGATCGAGGGCGGCGGCCAGGCGCAGCAGCAGGGCCATCGCCGCCACCGTCTGACGGGCAGCGCGCCCATCGATCAACTGCCAGGACTCATGCCGCTTTTTGGGCAGGCTGCGGCGGTGGTAGCGGGCGATCGCAGCCACCATCAGATGCTCGTGCTCGGTGTAGCCGAGCAGCTCGCCATGGCGAATCAGGTACCAGCTGTGTTTGTGATAAGCGCCAATGTTGATGTGTTTGCCACAGGTGTGCAGCATTGCGGCAGCCCAGAGCAGGGCTCGTCCATCGCCGTTGTCGTCGTGCAGTACGCCGCGGGTCTGGTCGTAGAGCGAGAGGGCATGGCGGGCCACCCGCTCGGCGCGATCGAGGTCGACACCAAAGCCGCGCGCCAGGTGCAGCACGGTGCGCTCGCGGATCGTGCTCTGAAACGCCAGTCGGTCATCGAGGAGATGGTTGCGCAGCATCCAGTCGACGATGAGGCCCTCGCGCAGGGCGCGATCGCAGACCACCAGGTCCTGGACCTGGAGCATCGCCATGGTGGTCTGCAGGATCAGTGCCCCCGGCACGATGATTTCGGCGCGGCGTTCGTTGAGTGCGGGCAGGGCTTTGCGCTGCTCTGGGCTGAGTGTCAGCAGGCGGCTGACCAGCTGGTCGATGCGTTCGCGGCTGAGCCGGTAGCCCTGCAGCTTGCGTGGTGGCCGTGCCTCTTCGGCTGCTGCCAGGGCGGCCAGGGCCATGGCGGTGCCGCTGGTGGCCACCAGTTGGGGCCGCTCCCCCGGGCGCAGGGCGGCTTTGGCCTGGGCCACTGCCGGGTCCATGGCGCCCTGGATGTAGGCAATCAAAAAAGAACGGCGATCAGCGGGTAGGGGATCCTGCTGGCAGAACTCACGCTGCAGCCTGACGGCACCGATGCGGGTGCTGGTCAGCACCCGTTCGTCCTGGCCATCGGCGAGGATCAGCTCTGTCGACCCTCCACCGATGTCGATGATCAGGTGGGGTTGCTGCCCGAAGCTCATGCCTGAGAGCACACCCAGGTAGATGAGACGGGCTTCTTCAGGCCCGCTGACCAGGTCGACGTCGAGGCCCAGCTGCTCCTGCACCAGGGCTAGAAAATCACGCCCGTTGGGCGCCTCTCGCACGGCGCTGGTGGCGGCGGTGACGATCTGCTCCACGCCATGGCTCATGGCGAGCTCGCGGCAATGGCACAGTGTCTCGAGCGCGCGTTCGATCGCCGCAGCGCTCAGATCACCACGCTCCGGGTCGCGCTCTCCGAGACGGGTGGTCGATTTTTCGGTGACCAGCACGTTGAAGCTGCCGAGCGCTGCGTCGACGGCAGCGATCAGCAGGTGAATCGAATTGGTGCCGATATCGATGGCAGCGACCCGGCGAATCGGGGCGTTGGCGGCCTGGGTCATCGCGCTGCTACTGCGGCGCCACTTTGACACCAGCCGTGTCACTGCCTGCAGCGCTGGACCTAGCTTCCCCCCAGCAGGGTTGAAGCCGATGGAAGCCTCCCGCCGCGGGGCGTGGTTGGAGCTGTTGCGCTGGCACAAGCCCAGTGGGCGCTTGATTCTGTTGATTCCAGCGCTCTGGAGCCTGTGGCTGACTCCTCAGGCGCCCCCGCCTGCTGTGCTGGTGGGCTGGATTGTGTTGGGCGGTCTGGCCGTCAGCGGTGCCGGCTGCATCGCCAATGACCTTTGGGACCGGCGTCTCGACCCTCTGGTCGAACGCACCGCCAGCAGGCCCCTCGCCGCCGGCACGGTGTCGTTGGCGGGGGCTGTGGGTCTGCTGCTGGTTTGTCTGCTGCTGGCCCTGCTGGTGGTGCTGGCCCTGCCGGTCGGCGGCCGCAGCCTGTGCTTGCTGCTGGCGGTGGCAGCCCTGCCGCCGGTTTTGCTGTATCCCTCGGCCAAGCGCTGGTTTGGTTACCCCCAGGCGGTGTTGGCCCTGTGCTGGGGCTTTGCAGTGCTGATCCCCTGGGCAGCCACCAGCGGAACCCTGGCCGGCGGCTGGCCCCTGGGGTTGTGCTGGGCGGCGACGTTGCTG
This sequence comes from uncultured Klebsiella sp., assembly GCA_964344095.1. GTDB lineage: Bacteria > Cyanobacteriota > Cyanobacteriia > PCC-6307 > Cyanobiaceae > RGUW01. Next base: position 5,879 of record CAYFMB010000020.1, on the reverse strand, counting down.
TGGACCTTTGGCTTTGACACCGTGTACGCCATGGCCGACCGGCCCGACGACGCCCGCATTGGCATCCGCAGCAGCGCCCTCAGCCTGGGTGCAAGGGCGCCGCTGGCCGTGAGCCTCTGCTACGCAGCCGCCGCCTTGCTGCTGGCGGCAGCTGCAGCCCGCTCGGGTGTCGCGGTTCCGTTTTGGCCGCTGTGGCTGCTCGCCGCTGCCGGCATGCAGCGCGAGGCCTTGCTGCTGCGCCGCAGCGATCTGCCCGCCAGTGCCTACGGGCGCCACTTTCAGCGTCAGGTGCTGCTGGGGGCGTTGCTGCTGCTGGCCCTGGTGGTGGGGCGCGCGTGAGCCAGCCCAGGCCCCTGCAATGCGGCGACCGCGTGCGCCTGGTGGCGGCCAGTTCGGCGTTGGCCCCCGCAAGCCACGAGCGGCTGCTGGCCGGCATCGCCGTGTTGCAGCAGTGGGGCTTGGCGGTGGAACCCTCGGCGGCGGTCAACCGCAGCTGGGGCTATCTGGCCGGCAGCGACGCCGAGCGCGCTGCCGATCTGAGCGCCCATGGCAGCCCCGCCCTGTGGGCCTGCCTGCGCGGCGGCTGGGGGGCGGCGCGGCTGCTCGAGCGCGCCGATCTGGCGCTGCCCGACGGCTGGTTGCTGGGGTTTTCGGATGTGACGGCCCTGCTGTGGGCCCAGCGCGCCCGCGGCCTGGGCGGCGGCATCCATGGGCCCCTGCTCACCACCCTGGCGGCCGAGCCGGCCTGGAGCCAGCAGCGGCTGCGGCAGGTCCTGTTTGCTGAGCCGCTGCCGCCCCTGCAGGGCGTCGGCTGGCAGCCGGGGCAGGCCGAGGGGCCGCTGCTGGCGGCCAACCTCACGGTGGCCAGCCACCTGCTGGGCTCGCCCCACTGCCCGCCCCTGGCCGGAGCGATTTTGGTGCTCGAAGACGTCGGCGAGGCCCCCTACCGGCTCGACCGGCTGCTGACCCACTGGCGCCTCTGCGGTGCCCTGCAGCAGCTGGCGGGCCTGGCGTTGGGCCGCTTTGACGACTGCGACGACCCCGACGGCGAAGGCTTCAGCTGCGAGCAGGTGCTGCGCGAGCGCACCACAGATCTAGGCATTCCGGTGTTGGCGGGGTTGCCCGTGGGCCACGGCAACGCCGGCAATGCCGCCCTGCCGCTGGGGGCCTGGGCCCGGCTCGATGCCAGCGCCGGCACCCTGAGCGTGCTCAGCGCTGGCTGAGCACCGCTTCAGCAATCGTCAGGTCAAACGGGGTGGTGAGTTTGATGTTGGAGGCCGGTGCCTCCAGCACCTGCACCGCCAGCCCCAGGCGCTCAAACAGAGCGGCATCGTCGGTCACTTCCCACCCTTCGCGACTCGCGGTGGCATGGGCCTCGCGCAGCTGGGCCACGCCAAAGCCCTGGGGGGTCTGGGCGGCCCAAAGGCTGCTGCGCTCGGGCGTGGCGGTGATCGTGCCGCCGCCATCGACCTGCTTGATGGTGTCGGTGACGGGTGTGGCGGCGATCACGGCGCGGCCAGCGTTGACGGCAGCGGCGCAGCGGCTCAGGAGCTCGGGCTCCACCAGGCAGCGGGCGCCGTCGTGGATCAACACGCCGTCGGCGTCAGCGGGCAGGGCCGCCAGACCGCGGCTCACGGACTCCTGGCGGGTGTCGCCACCCACGATCCACTGCACTGGTTTGGCGGGAGCGGCAGCGGCCACGATCGCGCCAATCGCCTCGGCGTCGCTCGGTTGGCCGACGATGCCGATCCAGCCGATCACCTCACAGGCCAGGGCGGCATCGAGGGTCCAGGCCAGCACGGGCCGCCCGGCCACGGGCAGCAGCAGCTTGTTGCCGGCGGCCCCCATGCGCCGGCCGGATCCGGCGGCAGCGATCAGCAGATGCACAAGTCACCTCGAGCGGCCATGACCAACACAAGACAAGTCAGTTTTGATCCATACAATCAGGCCATCGAGCCGCTCAGCTGCCCCATGCGCGCCCTGTTTCTGGTTCCGGGCGATGCGCTCAGGCAGCTGCAGGTGCTGCCCGCGGTGGCGGCCGTGGCCGAGCAGCTCAAGGCCCAGGTCCAGGTGGCCTGTGCGCCGGCAGCGGCCTCGGTCTGGGGCCTGCTGTCAGCGGTCGAAAAGGTGATCCCCTTTGACTTTGGCGCCGCCAACCTGGCCGACTGGGCCAATCTGCTGGGTTCGGTGCGCGAACCCGACTTTCAGCTCTGCATCAACCTGGCCCAGGGGCGTCAGGTCGACCTGATGCTGTCGATGAGCCACATTCCGACCCGCATCGCTGCGGCCGGGTTTTCGGCCACCGACACCGTGGTGCCCGCCACCGGCGGCTGGGCTGCCCAGGCCCTCGAGGCCTACCTCAAGCCTGTGGGCGTCAGCCTCGATGCTGCGGCTTGCCGGCTCACGCTGCCGCGCAAGGCACTGCAGCAGGCCGCCGAGCAGCTGCCTGCCGGTGATGGTCCCCTGCTGCTGCTGGCCCCGCAGGGTGGTGGCGCCGACTGGCCCCAGCCCCGCTGGCAGGAGCTGCCCGGGCTGATCCGCAGCCGCCTGGCGACCCTGCGTAGCCACGAGCTTCCCGCCAGTGGGCTGACTGTGCTGCAGCGTGCCGCCCTGCTGGCCAGTGCCGATGTGGTGCTGGCCAGCGACCCGCTCAGCCTTGAACTGGCGCTGCTGCTGGGCTTGCCCCTGGTGGCCCTGGGCCGCAGTGCTGCGGCCTTGCCCAGCCGCCAGGGGGTGCAGGGCCTGGGTGAGGCGGGCCGCCTCAGCGGCCTCGAGCCGGCCCATGTGCTCAGCGCCCTGGGCTTCGCTTGAGGAGAGGCGGCCATGGCTGTTGCGCTGCGCCAATGGTGGCGCAACCGTCGCCGCCGGCCACCGTCGACCCGTTCGCGTTATCCCTGGCTGCGGCCGCTGCTGGCCCTGGCCTTGGTGGTCAACCTTTCGGCCCTCGGCTATCGCCTGACCGAAGGCTGGGACTGGGGCGATTGCTACTGGATGGTGGCAATCACCATCCCCACCATCGGCTATGGCGAGGTGGAGCCCCTCAGCCATGCCGGCCGCATCGTCACCGTGTTTTCGGTGGTGGGCGGTCTGTTTGTGGTGCAGCTCACCGTTCAGAGCCTGCTGGGCCTGTCGGAGTCGGGGTATTTCACCAAGCGGCGCCAGCGCCGCTTTCTCAATTGGGTGCACACCATGGATGACCACGTGATCCTGTGCGGCTACGGGCGCATCGGCCGGGAGATCGGCGAGCAGATCAGCCGCGAAGGGGTGCAGCTGCTGGTGGTCGAGATGGACCCCGAACGCAAGCTGGCCGCCGAGGAGGCCGGGCTGCCGGTGCTGATGGCCGATGCCACCCTCGACGAAACCCTGCTCGAGGCCGGCATTCACCGCTGCCGCTCGCTGGTGGCGGCCCTGCCCAGCAACGCCGCCAACCTTTATGTGGTGTTGAGCGCCCGCGGCCTGGCCCCCCGCTGCCGCCTGATCGCCCGCTCCGACAGCGACGAGGCGGCGCGCAAGCTGCGCCAGGCCGGCGCCGACCAGGTGGTGAGCCCCTACGTGGCCGGTGGTCGCACCATGGCCGCCACCGCCTTGCGGCCCCTGGCTGTCACCTTTATGGAGTTGCTGGCCGGCACCGACTGCGAGGTCGAAGAGTTTCGCCTCTCCGATGACCCCGAGCGCCTGGGTGAGCTCAACGGCCGCAGCCTGACTGAGCTGGAGCTCAGGCGCCGCACCGGGGCTTTGGTGCTGGCGATCCGCAACCCCGAAACGCCCCTGGCCAACCCCTACAGCTCCCGGGGCAGCAGTTACGGCGGCAGTGACAGCGAGACCGACCTGATTGCCAACCCCGGCGGCGAGGTGACGCTGGCACCGGGGCAACTGTTGGTGGTCATGGGCAGCCAGGCCCAGCTCGAAGCCTTCGCAGCCTTGCTGGGCCCGGCCTTGGTGAGCATCGACGCCATGCGCGAGTAGGGGGAACCCCGGCGCATACGATCGCCGCCAGAACCCTGCCGCCGCCCGCCATGACCGCCACCGCCGCCTCGCTTGAAGGTCAGGTCGCCCTGGTGACCGGCGCCAGCCGCGGCATTGGTGCGGCCATCGCCGCCGAGCTGGCCGCCTGCGGCGCCACCGTGGTGGTCAACTACGCCAGCTCACCCGAGTCGGCCGCCGCTGTGGTCGATCAGATCACCGCAGCAGGCGGTCAGGCCTGGAGCCATCAGGCCAATGTCGCCGACGAAGAGCAAGTCGACGCCATGGTCAAGGCGGTGCTGGAGCGCGAAGGTCGCCTCGATGTGCTGGTCAACAACGCCGGCATCACCCGCGACGGCCTGCTGATGCGCATGAAGAGCAGCGATTGGCAGAGCGTCATCGACCTCAATCTCACCGGCGTGTTTCTGTGCACCCGTGCCGTGAGCCGCAGCATGCTCAAGGCGCGCAGCGGGCGCATCATCAACATCACCTCGGTGGTGGCCCTGTTTGGCAACCCCGGCCAGGCCAACTACAGCGCTGCCAAAGCCGGAGTGATTGGCCTGACCCGCAGCAGCGCCGCTGAATTTGCCAGTCGCGGCGTCACCGTCAACGCCGTGGCCCCGGGCTTCATCGACAGCGACATGACCAAGGATCTCGACAAGGAGCCGATCCTGGCGTCGATCCCCTTGGGCCGCATGGGCACAACGGCCGAGGTGGCCGGCGCTGTGCGTTTTCTGGCGGCTGACCCGGCAGCGGCCTACATGAGCGGCCAGGTGCTGCAGGTCGACGGCGGCATGGTGATGCGTTGATTATTCACGAAGGGGTCAATTGTTCATGCATTGTTAAACGATTGGGCGCAGTTTTTTGGGGAGGGACAAATCTACTTGTTGAGTCAATATAAGTTGTCCAGATCATTTCATTTTGTCGGTCCTGGTTGACGCGCTGGTCCTGATTTTTAGGATTTAGACATGCTGCCGACGTGCCATGTCTGCCGATCTGTACGCCAGTTCGATTGCTACCACCATTGATCTGGGTGGCCGGGCCTGGGCAGCGTGGAACGAAAACGGCCGCGTCATGCTGGCCGGGTGGGACGGCCAGGCCCAGCGTTGGAACGAGGCCATCCCCATTGGCAATGCGGGCCAGGCCCAGAACCTGCGTCTGCTGGCGGCGCCGGTGCTGGCTGGTGGTGAGCTGCCGGCGCTGGTGGCCAGTTGGGAGTCGGGCCAGGGCAATGACAAGGCGGTGTATCTGGCCATCGGCAGTTATCAGGCCAATGGCAGCGTGCGCTGGTCCGACAGCGTGCGTCTGGGTGAGCCGGGGTTGTCCTACAGCAACCACCAGATCGGTCTCAGCGACAAAGGCGAAATTGTGATCACGGCTGAGTCGCAGCTGATCAACAACGAAACTTACGCACCAGAACCCGGCGACGGACAGGAGACGAAACAAACGATTGCCAGTGGCAAAACGTACAGCGATAAGGAGATCAGCACGTATCGCGTCATCCCGCTGCGCTCCAACACGTACGACATCAACAGCAAGCGCGACGGCAGCCGCATCGTTGTAGATCAGGCGTCAGAACAATTACCGATTTCGTTGCGCGGCTCTGATCTGGTCGAGCTGCAGGTCAATGGTCAGCAGATCCTCAGCCAGCTTAGAAGCAACGGCAGCATCACCATCGCCCAGCTGGGCACGTTCAGTGTTGGCGATCAACAACTGGTTGATTTTGCCCCAGTGCGCAGTGGGCTCAAGAGTGATGTCGTGGTCAGCACAGCCCAGGTTGTTGACGGAAGTCTGCAGCGCCGCTCGCTGCTGCTGCAGCCCAAGCAGAACGCCAACAATGAGCTGAAGCAAGGCTCAGACACCGAGCTGCGCATTTACAAAGACGACAACGCTAATTACACCAATGTGGTGTTGAG
>CAYFMB010000019.1:0-15180 GCA_964344095.1 uncultured Klebsiella sp. | reverse complement strand
GGGTTGCCGATTGTGTGGATGCCTGCCCGGTGGCCTGCATTCATCCAGGCAGCGGTGCCAACAGCAAGGGAACCGCGTTCTACTGGATCGACTTCGACACCTGCATCGACTGCGGCATCTGCCTTCAGGTCTGCCCGGTGGCCGGCGCCATCGTTCCCGAGGAGAAACCGGAGCTGCAGCGAGCCGGCTGAGCAGCAGCAGCAGCAACGCTGCACAAGGTCCATGTCGGCCGCACACCACTCAGCCTGAGGCCAGGGATGGGAAACGCCATGGCTGACACAACTGCTGCAAGGCCGTTGCCATTTGTGCTGGAGTCACCGGCCTTCTCAGACGGGGGATGGATTCCGGCGGTGCACAGTCAGGCTGGACTCAACCTCTCGCCCCCGCTGCGCTGGCACGGGGAGCCCCCCCAGACCGGGAGTTTTGCTCTGCTGCTCGAGGATCCCGATGCCCCCGGCGGCACCTGGATCCACTGGGTACTGTTCAACATTCCCGCCGAACTGCACAGCTTGCCGATGGGTCTGGAGCACAGCCCTGAACTGGCCAATGGGGCCCGACAGGGACGCTGCTGGGGCATTCATCGCTTCGAGCGCATCGGCTACCAGGGCCCACAGCCGCCGCCGGGGCCAAGCCATCGCTACCGCTTTGGCTTGCATGCCTTGAAGGCATCGTTGCCCCTGGTGCCCGGTTGCAGTGCCGCCGACCTCAAACGCGCCATGGCGGGCCAGTTGCTCGCTCGCGCCGAGCTCACCGGCCTGTACGCCACACGCCACCCAACCCCGCCCGCGGCCGCGCCCGCTCGCGAGCGTGAGCCACAATCGAGCCATGGGGATGCCCGCAACCGCTGCTGATCGACTGCCCAGCGGAGACCAGCTGCTGATGCTGGAACGGGAGGTGCGGGCGCAGGGAACAGGCCTGAGGCCAGCCCAGCTGCTGGGTTGCTGGAAGCTGCGACAGGTCTGGCCCAAGGGGAGCAGCAGTGTTGCCAGCCTGAGTTCAGTGCTGCTACGCAGCCTCGATGCCAGCTTGATGCTTTCGGCGGGAGCGAGCCAGAGCGAGCTGGCCATCGCCAACAGCGTCACGCTGGGTGCGCTGAGGCTGCGCTTTGACGGCCTTGGCCGTCTCCTTGGCAAACGCCCCCTACTGCAGTTCAGTTTCAGCAGTGTCGAGCTCAGCCTGGCGGGGCAGGTGCTGCTGAAGCGGCCCCTGGCCCCCACGACACGCCAGCGCCTGCCCTTTTTTGCCCTGATCGCCAGGGATAGCAGCGGCTGGCTGGCAGCACGTGGCCGAGGCGGTGGCCTGGCCCTGTGGCGGCTCGCTCCATGAGCCAATCTGAGCAGGCTCCCACTGCCGCCCCCCATGGCCGATGCCCCCTATTTGATCGCCCTGGCCCTGGTGGAGCACAACGGCGCTCGGGCCTTGCCACTGCAAGGCAAGTCGCTGCGCAGCCCCATCGCAGCCAGCGATGATCCCGGCGAGGTCGGGCGTCAGCAGGCGCTTGAACTGCTAATGCGCATCTGGCAACGCAGCGACACCGGGCCGCTGAACCGGGCGGCCGCTGACACCAGCCTGCTGCTGGCCGAGGTGCCGATCGAGGCCCTGCAGTCCGAGCTTCCCCAGATCAAGGCGGACTGGCTCAACAGTGGTGATAGCGCGACGCTGCTGGAGCAGTTGCGGCAGCTGGCCGGCGGCATCTGGATCCTGAAGCTGGAACCGCGCACACCCCTGCAGTTCGTGCGCTTGCAATGACTCAGAGCCAGTGATGGGGATAGGGCTTCCCCTGGTGCGGCAGGCGGCTGAACAGCACGGCCAGCAGCACCAGCAGAAGGGAACCGGCAGCCACCGGGATCAGCACAAACCCTGGCCTTGCCCCGAGCAGCACCCCCAGCAGTGCCACGGCACCCGCTGGGGGATGGAGGCACCTCAGGAGTTGCCCCAGGGCGATGGTGAGACCGACGGCCAGACCCATCACCCAGGCAGCCTGACCGAGTCCAGCCACACAGGCGACGCTGATCAGCGCAGCGATGCTGTTGCCAAGCACAATGTTTCGTGGCTGAGCCAGGGGGCTCTGGGGATAGCCGAACAGCAGCACGGTCGAGGCTCCAAAGGGAGCCACTACCAGAGCGTAATGGCTCCAGCCACTGATCAAACCCAAGGCCGTGATCGCTAGCAAGCCTCCCAACCAGGACACGATCACATGGCGGCGCGCAAAGCGGGGTTGATAGGCGCGTCCCCGCTGGCGTTCGGCCTGCAACCGGCGCAGCACCATTGCTTTGTAGCGAACTGAACAATTCAAGCCTGGTCCCTGACCGATAGGGTCGTCGGCATGAAGGCTCCTGATGCACTGCTGGACCGGCTAACCACCATTGCCGGCATGGAAAGCGGTCGCCGTCGCTTGGTGATTTTGATGAGTCAGCTTGGCGATTTCGACAGCCTCGAATACGCCCAGGCACTGGCTCGATGCCAGGGGCGCCTCGATGCTGCAGACATCAGCGTGCTGGCCATTGGCATCGGCGATGACGCCGGCGCCCAACGCTTTTGCCAGTACACCGGCTTCCGGCGGTCCCAGCTGCAGGTGGATGCCGACGCCGCGTTGCACCGCAGCCTGAATCTCTACGCTGGCCTGCAGAGCGGACTGGGCCCCTGGCCCGACCTGCTGCTGATGTGCGCGGGCATTGGCTCACCCGGAACGTTGGCCGAGGTGTTGCGTGGCTACAGCGGCGATCGCTCCGCTCCCGCACGCTTCAGCACGAATCAGATTGGTGCACGAGCGCTGGTGCCCGGAGCCCTGTTCGACCGGCTGGGCCAGGGCTACCAACGCCCCTTTGAGCTGGCTACGGTGCGCTTGCAGAACATGCTCGAGGTGCTAGGCCGCTGGCGCACCTACGTGCCACGCGATGACTTCATCACCCAACGGGGCGGCACCTGGCTGCTCGATCGCGACGACCAAGTGCTGGTCTCTCACCGCGACCCGGGCATTCTGGGCTTCTCGGCAACGATGGCACAGCCGTTGGCGTTTCTCGAGCCCTACCTGAGCGACGCGATCGTTGAGGCGGAGCTGTCAGGAGCCTGACGTTTCGCCCACGCGTTCGCAGGCCAGACTTTGCAGATCGCCCAGACCACGCCTTCGCAACAAGCGCGGGTGGTCGCGATCCTCCAGGCTCCACCACCATTTGCCGTCGGTGAAGCTGGGTGGACCGGCGTTGTTGGTGCGCGGGAGTTGCAGACTGAGGCCTGGTCCCTGCAGAACCACAAAGGCCCCGGGCAACGTGCCAGCGCTGCTGTTGGGGACGGTGGCGTCATCAACCGCGCCACTGTGCAACGTGGCGATGATTGTGGCCTCGTCGCAGCGGTAATGCTGCGACGAGGCCACAGTGTCTGCCCAGGCTGGTGCACCGCCCAAACAACACCACAGGGTCAGCAGCAGGCCGATCGCAATCGCGCAGAACCTGCGCCAGGGTGGGGGGTACAGGCGCATTGCTGCCGACCATGCCAAACCATTCTGGCGATGCCCAAGCGTGGGCTGGCCCCGTGCTGGTGTTTGACGGCGGCTGCCCCTTTTGCAGTCATTTCGCCGAGCGCAGCGCGTTGGCCAGCGGCATCGCCGGGCTCCAGATCGTCGATGGCCGCAGCAACGTGGCGCTGCGTCGTCGTTTGGCTCGCCAAGGTTTTCGGCTGCGCAATGGCGCCATGGTCCTCGACGGCGAGCACGTCCTGCATGGCGCCGCGGCGATCCAGTGGCTCTGCAACCGCATGCAGCCCAGCGATGCACTGCTGAGCCTGCTGGCACCACTCTTTGCCAGGCCCGAGCGCGCCCGAGCCTTGTATCCACTGTTGCTGGCGGCCCGCGCTGTCGCCCTGGGCATCAGGCGCTTGCCGATTGACCCTGATCGCGCTGATCCGGCATCGGAGCTGGGCCTGGCTGCCACAACAGCGGCACTACCACGCTGCTGACCCCCAGCATCAGAACAGCAAAAGCACCGAGCAGCGCCAACAGACGCAAGGGCAGGCTGCGACCCCGGTCGACCAGGGGCTCATCATCGTCGTCGAAAGACTGCGGCCCGGCCATGCACCACTGCGTCAACGCCAGTCTGCCGCCCGCCACAGGACGTTGACACCCACCACTCCCATGGCTAGTACAGCTGTACTGACTCGTGATCGCCATGGTCGTCGCTTCGCCCTATGTCGTGTTCAAAGCCGCTGACCAGGGCTGGCCCCCCGCAGGCAGTGCCGCCCAATCAGGGCGCCACACAACGGCAACCGTTCAGCGCCGTGCGCCGAGTCCCGCTTGGAGTGAGGCGATTCAGGGGGAGCTGTTTCCGCTGGTCTGAGCGGCCAGTCAACAAGAGGTCGGTTTTTCGCCCATCGCCACCCCTTGGCGAGCAGGGCTGAAGCCATGGATTCTGGAACTCACCTCGCTGCGTGCCGGCCGTGCTGCAAGCCGAACAGGGTCAGATCCAGATCCATACCGAGAACATCTTCCCGATCATCAAAAAGGCTGTCTACAGCGGCCACGAGGTGTTCCTCAGGGAGCTGGTCAGCAACGGCGTCGACGCCATCAGCAAGCGGCGCATGGCGGCGATGGCCGGTGACTGCAGCGAAGGCCCCGAGGGCAAGATCTCCATTCGCATCGACCGCGAGGCCAAGACCCTCACGATCAGCGACAACGGCATCGGCATGAGCGCCGATGAGGTCAAGCGCTACATCAACCAGGTGGCCTTCTCGAGCGCCGAGGACTTTCTCGAGAAGTACAAGAGCGAGAGCGACGCCATCATTGGCCACTTTGGCCTGGGCTTTTACTCGAGCTTCATGGTGGCCAAGCAGGTGGAGCTGGTCACCCTGAGCGCCAAAGGCGGCAGCGAAGCGGTGCGCTGGAGTTGCGATGGCTCTCCCAGCTTCAACCTCGAAGGTGCCGAGCGCAGCGAACCCGGCACCGACGTGATCCTGCATCTGATGGAGGAGGAGCTCGAATACATCGAACCGGCCCGCATCAAGACGCTGATCACCACCTACTGCGACTTCATGCCGGTGGAGGTCCAGCTCGAGGGCGAGACCGTCAACAAGCGCGAGGCTCCCTGGCGCAAGAGTCCGCGCGATCTCACCGACAACGACTACATCGAGCTCTACCGCTATCTCTACCCGTTCCAGGGGGACCCGCTGCTGTGGGTTCACCTCAACACCGACTACCCCTACAACCTGCAGGGAATCCTGTTCTTCCCCAAATTCACAGGTCGGGCCGACTGGGAGAAGGGTGAGATCCGCCTGTACTGCAACAACGTGTTTGTCAGCGATTCGATCAAGGAGGTGGTACCTCGCTACCTGCTGCCCCTGCGCGGCGTGATCGATTCGCCCGACATTCCCCTCAATGTGAGCCGTTCGGCTCTGCAGACCGACCGCCGCGTGCGCTCGATCGGCGGCTTTGTCGCCAAAAAAGTCGGCGACCGGCTCAAAGAGCTGCATCGCGACGAACCCAAGCGCTACGCCGAAATCTGGGAGTCGTTGGCCCCGTTCATCAAGATCGGCGCCATGGAGGATGAGAAGTTTGCCGATCAGGTCGCAAATCTTGTGCTTTTCGGCACCACAGCAGCTGCGCAGGAGCATCCGAGCGCCGTTGACGCCGGGGATCAGAGCGGCGATGCCTGGGCCGATGGCAACACGCCCGTCGACCCGATCCCGGGAGCCGATGGCAAGGCCTACACCACCCTGGCCGGCTATCGCAGCCGCCTCGATGGGGCCAACGACAAGCGCATCCTCTATTGCACCGATGAGGCTGGTCAGGCGGGCGCTTTGGCCCTGTGGAAAAGCCAGGGAGCCGAGGTGCTGCTGGCCGACACCTTTATTGACACCCAGTTCATCCCCTGGCTCGAATACCGCCACGAAGAGCTCAAGTTTCAGCGGGTCGACGCCGAGCTCGACGACTCGCTGCAGGAGAAGGAGAGCGAGATCAGCGACGCCGATGGCAAAGACGCCAGCGAAAAACTGCGCGAATTGTTCAAAACTGCGCTCAACAACGACCAGGTGACGATCCAGATTCAAGCGCTCAAGGGCGAGTCAGCCCCTGCAGCCTTGATCCTGCTGCCCGAGCAGATGCGGCGCATCAACGACATGGGCGCCCTGATGGAGCAGCGCCTGCCCGGGCTGCCCGATCACCACGTGCTGCTGGTCAACCGCCGCCACAGGCTGGTGGAAGGCCTGCTCAAACTCTCGGCTGGCTCGGTGATCACTACCCCCGGTGCCGGCAGCGCCAGCTCACCCAGTCAGCAACTCGCCGACGACCTGAGCCGCCATCTCTATGAGATGGCACGCCTTGCGGTGGGAGGTCTCGAGCCCAACCAGCTGGCCGGCTTCCAGCAGCGCAGCGCCGATCTCATGGGACGCCTCATGGAGCGGGGGCTCTGATCAGCCCCAACGCTTGGCAGCTTTGGGCCGCAGGCGCGGCCCTGTTTGCTGCCATCACCACCATGCTGGCGAAGCTGGGTGTTCAGGGAATCGACCCCAACCTGGCGACCCTGGTCCGCACCCTGGTGGTGGCTGTGGTCTTGAGTCTGCTGCTGGCCGCGACCGGCAAACTGACCTGGTCTCAGCTGGCATCACTGGCGCCCGCCGGCCTGGGCGCCCTGGTGCTGTCAGGACTGGCCACAGGGGCTTCCTGGCTTTGCTTTTTCCAGGCTCTGCAGGTAGGCCCGGTGTCCCAGGTGGCGGCCATCGACAAACTCAGCGTTGTGTTGGTCGCCATCCTCGGCGTGACACTGCTGGGCGAGGAGCTGTCCCTGCAGGGATGGCTCGGCATTGTGCTGATGGGAGGCGGCGCCATGCTGCTGGCCTGGCGCTGATCCCCCGCTCAGCAGTCCAGGCAGCTGCGCCGCTCGGCTTCGCCGATGGGCCCCCGTTCGCGGTTCCATTGGCGGCGGCGCAGCGTTTCGTAAGCCAGGCAGAAGCCCTCGCCGAGAGACGCGCGCAACGTGGTATCAGCGCCAAAGGCATCAAGCGCTTCACCCAGATCAGCCGGCAGCCGCGGGCACTGGTTGTTGGTCAGCGGCGCCGCGTAATTGTCGTTGTCGTGGCGCGGACCCGGATCGAGCTGACGCTCGATGCCATCGAGCCCGGCGGCCAGCAGCGCTGCCTGCAGCAGATAAGGGTGGGCCGAACCATCGGGCAGGCGCAGCTCAATGCGTTGATCATCGGGCAACCGCAGCATGTGGGTTCGGTTGTTGGCGCTGTAACTGATGCCGCCCGGACTCCAGGTCGCGCCCGAGGTGGTTCGCGGCGCCGCCAGCCGGCGGTAACTGTTGAGCGAAGGATTGGTAATGGCACACAGAGCCGGTGCGTGGGCAACCAGCCCACCCAGAAAGTGATAGGCCAGCTGCGACAGTCCCAGTTCACCAGCGGCGTCCGGGAACAGGTTCTGACCCGCCCGCCGAGAACCAGGCGCACCCCAAAGCGACAGGTGGGTGTGGCACCCGTTGCCGGTCAGTTCGGCAAAGGGCTTCGGCATAAAACTGGCTCGCAGCCCCTGGGCCTCGGCCATGGATTTGACCATGACCTTGAAAAAGGCATGGCGATCAGCGGTCGAGAGGGCATCGCTGAAGGTCCAGTTGATTTCAAACTGACCATTGGCGTCTTCATGGTCGGCCTGGTAAGGGCCCCAGCCCAGGGTCTCCATGGCCTCGAGCAGAGGGCCAATCAGCCCGAAGCGACGCATCAGCGCCAGCTGGTCATAGCAGGGCTTGTCCTGGCTGTCGGCCGCATCAGCAATCGCCTCGCCTCCCTGTTGCAGCAGAAAGAACTCGGCCTCGACGCCGCTGCGCAGTTCGAAGCCCAGCGCTTGCGCCCGTTGCTGTTGCTGCCGCAGCAGGCGCCTGGGGCACTGGGCCATGGGCTCACCATTGAGGCTGAGCTCGGTGGCCACCCAGCCCACTTCGCTCTGCCAGGGCAGTGGGGTGAGGCTTGAGGCATCGGGTATCGCCATGACGTCGCCATCGGCGGGACTCAGCTCGAGCCAGGCCGCGAAGCCGGCAAAACCAGCACCGGCCTTGCTCATGCCGGCGACTGCCGACAGCGGAACCAACTTGGCCCGCTGCACACCGAACAGATCAGTAAACGAGAACAGCAGAAAGCGCAGTCCCAGATCACGGGCGGCACTGGCCAGATCGGTCATGGATCAAACGAAAAGGGGGCAACGGAAAGGCTTGAAACAGACGTGATGGAGGCCTAGCGGGATCGCAGCAGGCCGTCCTTCACAGGGATCAGCTGTCGAGCAGCTGATCAACGATGCGGCGCAGCACCTGTTGTTCTGTCGCACTGCTATGGGGGTTGCCCGCGCGATGTCCCAGCTCCGACGTGATCACTTGAAACGTGGCATCGCGCATCAGCTCGGCATCGGCAGCCATGTCGTCGACGGTGAAGTAGAGGTCATGACTGCCAGCAACAACGGCGGCACGGGCCTGGATCGAGCCCAGTGCAGAGCCGAGGTCACCTCCACCTGCCACGTCATGGGCCATCCAGGTGTCGAGCATGGCGATCAGATCGCGGGGGTCGTGGCGCCGGTAGTGCGGCAACCATTGCTGCTCGACGTGCTGCTCAAGGGGCTCGACGATGCTCCGGTAATGGTGCTGACTGGCCGCCCAGCTCGCGTAAATGAAGGCAAACGTGCGCAACCCCTGCTCAGGGACGGCGTCGAAACCGCTGCCATTCCAAGCAGGGTCGGCGATCAATGCCTGACGCAGGCTCAGGCAAAACAAGCGGTTGTGAGCCGACGTGCGCGCCGTGGCACACACGCAGCAGATGCGCTCAACCGCCTCGGGATGGCTGACAGCCCACTGATAAGCCTGCTGAGCCCCCATCGACCAGCCATAGATCAACGGCAGACGGGTCACACTGAAATGCTCCGCCAACAGACGCTTCTGTGCTGCAACGTTGTCGCTGTGCTGAACCAGCCAACCCTGTTCGGACAGGCCCATCGCGCCATGGCTGGGACTGCTCGACAGACCGTTGCCGAACTGTCCGGCAATGACGATGCACCAGCGCTCAGGATCGAGGACCGGTCCGACGGTCCAGGCCAGATCCGCGGGGCGTGCTCCATAGGAAGTGGGCATCAAGATGAGGTTGGAGCGGTCGGCATTGAGTTGGCCGAACTGCTGGTAGACGATGCGAGCCTGCGCAATGGTCTTGCCGCACACCAGCTCGACATCGCCAAGCTCAAAGACCTGATCCGTACCGGCGGGAACCGCAACCCTCATGCCGGAAGTCCGAGTTGGGCCAGACGCGTCAACAGTTGGGCATGCACAGCCAGATAGCCCCGGTCAAGATGCTGGAGTCGCGGTCCAATCCAAGCGTGCGCGGCGGGCAGGGCATGAAACGGCAGCGACGGATAGAGGTGATGTTCGGCATGGAACGGCATGTTCCACATGAACCACCGCACCGGTGCCAGGGTCAACGTTGTGCGCGTGTTGGCGAGACCGTCGCGGTTGTAGGGGCACCCCGTGTGTTCGGCCAGCAAGAGCACCCGCAGAAACGGTTGTCCCAGAGCCAGTGGAAGCAGCCAGCTCCACAACAGAAAGCCATTGGCTTGTACCAGGGAGACAACCAGCAGCAAGCCATAGATGCCGAACTGAAGCCGAACAGAGCGGCGCACCTGGGGAATGATTTCGGCACTGAGGTACGGCACCGAAGAGAGATCACCCCACAACAGGCGCGCGTAGCCGCGAAGCTTGCCGCTCCACCAGTTCCAGCCACTGATCTCCAGCAGATAACCAATCCAAGTGGTCGGGACCGGGTCCTCCAGTTCAGGATCGAGGCCGGGTAGGTGGGTGTAGCGATGGTGCCACTGGTGGTAGCGCCGATAAAAGGTGGCGTTGTAGAAGCTCAGCAAGCCCAGCAACCAGGCGACTCCATCGTTGAGTCGCTTGCTGCGAAATGCGGTGCGATGGCAGCACTCGTGCAAGCCGGCAAACCCTGTGGCCAGGCCGATACCGCTGAGGAGCAGCCCCAGCAGGCGCAGCACCCAGGGCAGGTTGTCGAGCCGCCAGATCAGCCCACCACTCACGATGGCGGTGAGCTGACTGAGCAGACGAAGCCAACCGGGTCCGTCTCGCAACACGTTGAGCTGCGCCAATTGCTGACGCGGCAACAGATCGGCGGTGGATGAAGCCATGCCTTCATCTCATCAGAGCAAGAGCATGGCGTTGGTAGGCATTGCAACCATTTCACCGCTGTGGTGCACCCGGGTCAGGGGCGGTCGTCCCTATCTGGAGTTTCCTAAGATCAGCCCAGAGCTCCGCTGCTGATGACGAACAGCGACCCCCAGCTTCAAGCCTTGATTGCGTCGCTGCGTGAGCGTTATGCCCAGGCTGCTCGCGACAATGACGCCCAGGCCAAACAGGCTCTGTTCAAAGAAGCGGTGTATTTAGGCATTCAACCCGAACTGTTCACCGAAGCTCCTTGAGACCAGGCCAGCCAGCGCCCTGTGCCAATGGCTCACACAACAACATCTCCGCTGCAACTGTTTCAGAGCCTGTGGGGCTTTGCGGGTGACCTGAATCAGGCCATCGAGCGGGCGAGTGGCTCTGGCTTCGACGGTCTGGAGTTGAATCTGAACCACGCTGCAATCGCAGAGCTGCCGTCTCAACAGGTTCAGCAGCAACTGCAGAAGGCGGGTCTCAAGCTGATTGTCGAAATCGTCAGCGGCGGCGACTATGTCCCTGATCTGACGCTGACCTGGCAGGGACATCTGGCCGAGCTGGACCAGCAGTTGTCTCAGGCCGAAGCCCTACGGCCGCAGCGCATCACCCTGATCGCCGGCAGCGACAGCTGGCACGCCGAGACCCAGGACCGTTTTCTCGAGGCCCTGCTCGATCGACTGGAGACCTGCAGTTGCCCGGTCAGTCTCGAAACCCACCGAAGCCGCTCACTGTTCAACCCCTGGGCGATCGCTGCCCAGCTGAGTCGACATCCGCGGCTGCGGCTGACTGCCGACATCAGCCATTGGTGCGCGGTCAGCGAGCGATTGTTCACTCCAGAGCTCGAGCCGATTGAGGCCATCGCCGATCACGTCGATCACATCCATGCCCGGGTGGGTCACGCTCAAGGCCCATCGGTGAGCCATCCGTTTGCCCCGGAGTGGGCCGAAGCTCTCGACGCTCATCGCCGCTGCTGGCAGCTGTTTGACCAGCGCCAACGTGCACGGGGCCATGGAGCCACCTCGATCACCCCCGAATTCGGGCCCGATGGCTATCTCCCCTGCTTGCCGTTTACAGCGATGCCGGTGTCCGAACTCGATGCGATCAACACGGCAATGGCGCACTGGCTTCGCCATGGCGCCCTGGATCGTTGAACGCCACGTCCCAGCCTTCCAGTCCCATCAGTCGGGCATAGAGCTGCTGCTGCTGCAAGATCCGCTGTTCGAGTCGATGGGGTGGGCCAGGCACCAGGCCGCTGGCATAGCCCACCTGAGCCGCTTCAACCAGGCGCTTGTCCTCCCGCAGGAATGTCTGAATCTCGTCCATCCAGGCCGGCGCCTGGCTCTGCAGCTCGGGATTCGCAAGCAGCCACACCTCCATGCTGCAGCTGTCCAGGTCGATGGGCAGGAACTGAATGAGGACGAGACGTCCATCGGGCCAGAGCAGCAGATGGGTCCAGGGAGCCAGGCCATAGGTCAAAAACTCACCGCCCTCGCCGTAGGGTGTCACCAGCAGGCTGCCGTGTTCGCTGAGCACGTGGCGGTACAACCGCACTGGTCCTTGTTCGCGATGCAGTGTGGTTGGGTGAGCAATGGCGACGTGGTAGTCGTCGAGGGTGTTGTCGTGGGCAATCTTCCAGTTGCAGTTCAGGTGGTCGCGCTGCCTGAGCAGCAAGGCCCGGGGCTGCAGAAACAACTGCGCCGATTCCTGCAACACCAGATCGAGTTGCTGCTCTAGCGGCAGGGGGTCAGGGCCAAGCGCGATCCACACCAGCCCACCAAAGTCGCGGCAAGCCAGCGGCGTCAGGGGCCAATGGCTGCGCTCAAAGGGCTGTAGAAAATCGCTCTCCCGTGCAGCCGCCTGCAACCGTCCCTTGAGGTCATAGGTCCAGCCGTGGTAGGGGCAAACCAGTCGTTTGCAGGCCACAGGCTGGTCGCTGGGTTGCTCGAAGGGCACACCACGGTGCGGGCAGCGGTTGATGAAGGCCCGCAGCATGCCCTGCTCGCGAGTCAGCAACAGCGGCTGGCCCAGCAAGACAAACGCCTGAGCTTGACCATCGGCCAAGGCGCTGCTCGCCGTCAGCGGGTGCCACAGACGCGCTGCGTAGAGATGACGTTCGCGCTCGGCGATCTCGCTCGAGGTGTAGAGCCAAGACGGTAGAAAAACGTGCTGCATCAGCGTCTTCAACGCCTGGTTGCCGGTTCCAGCCGCCGCAGCGATCCGGCGAGCTCCTCGCGCAACGCCAGAAAATCAGGCGACACCCGCAGGTGAGCCATGTCACTGCGATCGAGTTCGACGGCGACACTGCGCACAATGCGTCCGGGTGAAGGAGCCATGATGTGCACCTGTCCAGCCAGCAACAACGCCTCCTCAAGGTCGTGGGTGATCAGCAGGGCTGTAAGGCCAGTCTGCTGCCAGAGCTGATGCAGAAATTCCTGCATCGATTCGCGAATCTGAATGTCGAGGGCGCCGAACGGTTCATCGAGCAACAGCACCTTGGGTTCAGCAGCTAGGGCACGGGCGATGGCCACCCGCTGCTGCATGCCGCCCGAAAGTTCACGCGGCAACAGACGAGCCGCATCGGCCAAGCCGACAACCTCGAGAAAATACGACGTACGCTCGCGGATCTCCTGCCGCTGACGCTGTTGCAGCTCCATGCCGAAGGCCACGTTTTGGGCCACAGTCAACCAGGGGTAAAGGCTGTATTTCTGAAACACCATGCCGCGATCGGACCCTGGCCCTCGCACGGAAACCCCATCGAGGCAGATGCTGCCGCTGCTGGGCGTGTCCAGACCTGCGATCAAGCGCATCACGGTGGATTTACCTGAGCCTGAACTGCCGACCAGGGCAAGAAACTGACCCGAATGCAGATCAAAGCTGACCTGGTCCAGAACCAACTTGGCCTTGGGTCCATGGCCAAAGCTTTTGCAAACTTGAGAGACCTGAAGATGCATCGCGATCAATCATTAATTGGCCCAGGAGCAGGCACGTCGCATTAGAAAACGAAAGCCCAGATCGATGGCAAGTCCGATCAGACCGATCACAATGAGTCCTACAAAGATCTCATCAGTGCGCAAAAAACGCTGGGCCAGGCTTATGCGTTTACCGAGGCCTTCAGTGGCAGCTACCAGTTCCGCCACAATCACCAGGTTCCAAGCCGAAGCCATGTTGATTCGATAGGTATCGAGAACCTGCGGTGCAATGAAGGGTGCTACAACACGGGTCAAGATGGGCAAGCCACGTCCACCCAGGGTTCGTGCCGTTTCCACCAGCTCTCGCGGCACAAACTTGACCGCGTCCATGATCATCAACGTGTTAAAGAAGAACGTTCCAATGAAAATCAGCAGAACCTTCGGCAGCTCCTCGAGTCCGAAATAGATGATCAACAGTGGAATGAAAGCTGGGGCTGGCATGTAACGAATCAGACCCATCAATGGTTCCAGCAGCCGGCAGATCACGACGTTGGTGCCCATGGCGATGCCGATCGGCAGCGCCAGCCCCGCCGAGAGGGCAAAGCCGATGAACACCCGCTGAATGCTGGCGATGGCGTCCTTGAGCAGGATGCCGCTGCTCCACTGGGTCTGACCTGCCTGCCAGACCGCTTGGGGCGAGGGTAAAAACAGCTTGTCGACAACACCGCTACTGCTGATCAGCAACCAAAGCAGCAGGACCACGACCACCCCCAGAACTCCGAGGGTCCAGGGATGGCGCAGCGTGCGGTTCAGCCGTGGAGTGGCCAAGGGCACCGGCTCACTCCTTGGCGTTGTCGACGAAGCTGGCATTCAGCAGGTTGCTGATGTCCGGCTTGGTCTTGGCGAGGCCAACCTCCACCAGGAAGGTGCTGATCTGCTGCGACGCATAGGGCAGCGACGTCATGGTGGTGCCCGGCTTGAAGTTCTGACGGTTCTCCGCCAGTGTCTGAATGGTGGTGCCCGCGTCGTAGGCCTTGAACTCGGGCTCACTGACACCGGAGCGCTGGACCAAGATCGGCAGGGTGGCCGCTGGTTCCTGTTTGATCAGCTTGAGCGTGGCGAACCAGGCATTCACCACCTTCTGGATCTGGTCAGGATTCTTCTTGACGAACTCCGTGCGGCAGACCAGCAGATCGCTGATCGCGCCAGGGTGTTCCTTGGAGGTGGTGAGGGCCTTGCTGCCAGGGCGCTTGAGCGCCTGCGTCGTAAAGGGTGCGTAGACACCTGCTGCATCCACCTTGCCAGCAGCAAAGGCAGCAGCAGCGGCCCCGGTTTCGAGTGGAACGAAGGTGATGTCAGAACCTTTCAGACCAGCATCTTTCAGCACCTTCAGCAGCAGATAGTGATCGACGGTTCCCTCCTCAGCGGCAACCTTCTTGCCTTTGAGGCCGGCAATGCTGTTGATGCCTGAGGCGGCAATGATCTGGTCGTTGCCGGTGGAGTAATCGTTCTGGAGAACCACCTGCAGATCAGCTCCTCCGGCAATCGAACTAATCGTGTCATTGAGGGTCTGGCTGTTGCAGTCCAGCTGCCCTGCATTGAGGGCATTGATGCTGTCGAGATAGCCATCAAACCACTGCAGTTTGGCCGCAGCACCCTCCTTGCCAAACAAACCCTTCGCCTCAGTCACAGCCCAGGGGAACCAGCCCGGCCAGGCGCTATAACCGATGCGCACCACAGGACCATCGGCAGCAGGCTTCTGGCAGGCACTCAACAGCCCTGCACCGAGACAAGCCAGCAGAGCCAGGGCTCTGGTGCGACGGCGAGAGGTTCGTCGAGACGATGAGATGTTCATGAGTTCAGTCAAAACAAAAAACAACAATCAAACCTTGCTTGGCTGCAGACGCCATCAACAACAGCGGGAAAATCCTTGCGACGCTCTAATCAGAAAAACTCCAGATAACGAGTAAGCTCCCAATCCGAAACAGCACAGTGGTACGACTCCCACTCCTCACGTTTGTAGGTCACAAAAGCTTCGAACATGGCATCACCGAATACCTTTTTGGACAACGGATCAGCGGCAAAGGCAT
>CAYFMB010000018.1:0-15648 GCA_964344095.1 uncultured Klebsiella sp. | reverse complement strand
GTCGCCGAACAGGTTGCTGGTCAGCAGCACGTCGAACTGTTTCGGGGCCCGCACCAATTGCATGGCGGCGTTGTCGACGTACATGTGGCTGAGGTTGATATCGCCGTAATCAGCGGCATGAATCGCCTCGACCCTCTCGCGCCACAGCTGGCTGACGTCGAGCACGTTGGCCTTGTCGACCGAACAGAGCTGGCCGCGGCGGGCCCGGGCCAGCTCAAAGCCCACCTTGGCGATGCGGTCCACTTCATAGTCGCTGTAGGCCATGGTGTTGAAACCGCGTTCGCCGTTCTCGGTCTTGACCCGGCCTTTGGGGGTGCCGAAGTAGACGCCGCCGGTGAGTTCGCGCACCACCATGAGGTCGACGCCTTCTATCACCTCGGCTTTGAGGCTGCTGGCCGAGGCCAGGGCAGGCACAATTTTGACCGGGCGCAGGTTGGCGAACAGACCCAGGCCGGCGCGTAGACCCAACAGCCCCGTTTCGGGACGCTGCTCACGCGGCAGGGTGTCGTACTGGGGCGAGCCGATGGCGGCCAGCAGCACCGCCTCACTGGCGCGGCAGGCTTCCAGGGTGCTGTCAGGCAGGGGGACGCCCGTGGCGTCGATCGCGGCGCCGCCCATGGGCTGCTCGTCGTAGCTGAGCCCAAAGCCGTGGCGCCGGGCGACCACATCGAGCAGCTGGCGCGCCACGGCCGTGATCTCGGGGCCGATGCCATCACCAGCAAGCAGGGTGATCCGATGGCTGGTGCTCATGGCAGGGTGCGGCGGTCAGCGGGTGCAGGGTTGGCGAACCCTGCGGTTGCCGCGAGGTTAAGGCGCAGGCTTTCAGCGCTCGGTGCGTTTTTCGAGGCTGCGGATCGCTTTGCTGAGCTCGGGCAGCTTGTTGAAGGCGGCCGAGCAGCGCAGCCACAGGCGGTTGGGGATGGCCGGATAGCCGCTGACCACCTCGCCGGCGGCCACCTCGCCGTGGACGCCCGACTTGGAGGAGGCGATGGCGCGATCGCCCATGACGGCCTTGTTGGCCAGGCCCACCTGGCCCGCCAGGATCACGCCGTTGCCCAGCCGCGCCCCTCCGGCGATGCCCACCTGGGCGGCCAGGGCGCAGCCCTTGCCGGTGACCACGCCATGGCCGATGTGCACCAGGTTGTCGATCTTGGTGCCAGCACCGATGCGGGTTTCGCCCACTGAGGGGCGATCGATCGTGCTGCCGCAGCCCACTTCGACCCCGTCTTCGAGGATCACCTGGCCGGTCTGGGGCATCTTGCGCCAGCCGCTGGCGGTGGGCACAAAGCCGAACCCCTCGCTGCCGATCACGGCATTGGAATGCACCACGCAACCGCGGCCCAGGCGCGAACCGGGATGCAGCACGGCGCCGCTGTGAATCTCGCAGCCCTCGCCAAGCACCACGTCGTCGTAGAGGGTGGTGTTGGCGTGGATCGTGCAGCCATGGCCCACCACCGCACCCTCGCCGATCACGGCATGGGCGCCGACGTGGACGCCGCCGCTCAGTTGGGCGGCCGGGTCCACCACCGCGCTGGGGTGGATGCCCGGAGGCTTGGGTTTGCGCGGGTGCAGGGCATCGAGAGCCTCGGCAAAGGCCAGGCGCGGATCGGCCAGAGCAACCCAGGCCAGCCCCCGTTCGCTGGCTTGCTGCTGCAGGGCTTCGGCGCCATCGCCCCGGGACGGGATCAGCACGGCGCTGGCGCTGGTGCTGGCGAGGGCTGCGGCCAGGGCGTTGCCAGGCTCTAAGAAGCTCAGCTGGCCGTTGCCCGCTTGATCGAGGGCGTTGGCACCGGCCAGCTCAGGATCGCTGCCCAGATGCCGGGGGCTGGCGTCAGTCACCTCGCTGAGGTGGCTGAGCAGTGTGCTGAAACGCATGCCCCGGTCTTGGCTGCGGCGATGGTAGGCCGGGCCCACGGTCGCCTGGCTCAGATGGTCGTCAGCACCAAGTGGTCGCGGTGCACCACTTCGATGCCACCTTGGCCGAGTAGGCCAGCGAGCTCAGCGCTGCTCCACTCACACAGCCCCCGTCCCAGTTCGCGGCCGTCGGAGGCCAGCAGGCGCACGGCATCGTGACGGCTGAACTCCCCCTCAATGGCCTCGACCCCTACCGCCAGCAGCGAGGCACCACGCTGCAGCAGGGCTGCCTCGGCGCCAGCATCGAGCCGCAGGCTGCCGCGCGGCGCCAGGGCATGGGCCAGCCAGCCCTTGCGGCTGGGCAGGGGGGTGTCGGCCGGTTGAAACACCGTGCCTGGCACCTCGCTGCCGGCGGGTGGTGCCGCCTCGATCGCCTGCAGGACGGCATCGAGCACCGCTGGATCGCGGCCATCGGCCAGCCGAACGCGAATGCCACTGGCGGTGGCAATCCGGGCCGCGGCCAGCTTGGTCGTCATGCCACCGGTGCCCCATTGGCCGCCGCCGCTGGCAACGCCGGCGAGGCGGTTGAGCTCGGCCAGATCGCGCACTTCGGCAATCGGCTGGGCCGTTGGATCCAGACGTGGATCGCCCGAGTACAGCCGGTCGACATCGGTGAGCAGGACCAGTTCATTGGCTCCGACGGCCACGGCCACCAGGGCTGAAAGCGTGTCGTTGTCGCCGAAGCGCAGCTCGTCAGTGGCGAGGGTGTCGTTTTCATTGACCACCGGCACAATGCCCCAGCCCAGTAGGTGATCGAGGGTGCGGCAAGCGTTTTGGTAGCGCCGCCGCGAAGCCAGATCACCGCGGGTGAGCAGCACCTGGGCCACGGTCAGACCGCGCACGGCAAAGGCGTCCTGGTACAGCGCCATCAGGTGGCCCTGACCCACGGCGGCGGCGGCCTGCAGCGCTTCGACTTCGCTGGGGCGTTTGTCGAGACCCATGACAGCGCAGCCCAGACCTACGGCTCCGCTTGTCACCAGGGCGATGCGGGAGCCGCGCCGTTGGCAGCGGGCAATGGTGGCAGCCAGATCAGCGATCACCGCGGCGGTGGGACGTTCGCTGTCACCGCGCAGCAGGCTGGTGCCCACCTTGATCACCAGGCGACGCGCGCTCAGTTGGGCCATGGTCACCTCAACTGAGCCGGGTGCCGGCCCAGCGGGCCAGGCGTAGTTCGAGCTGCTGCAGATGATCCCGCTGGCAGGGCTGACCGTTGGCGGCAATGGGCCTGACCAACACGGTGTAAAGCCCGAGGCGGTTGCCGGCAATCACATCAGTGAACAGCCGGTCGCCAATCAGGGCCACCTGGTGTGGCGGCAGGTTGAGCTCGTTCAGCACGCGCCTGAGGGCACTGCGGCGCGGTTTGCCAGCCGATGTGGTGAACGGCAGATTCAGCTCCCGGGCGACGGCGCCGATGCGCTGCCGCGAGGGGTTGTTGCTGAGCAAATGAATCGGCATCTGGGAGCGGGCCACGCTCAGCCAGTGCCGTGCGGGCTCGGGCAGCACCGAACCACGCCGGGGCAGCAGGGTGCGGTCCACGTCGAGCACCAGGGCCCTGATTTGTTGATCCAGCAGCTGTTGCAGCGGCAGCTCGGCCAGGGTCTGCTCCAGCATCCAGTCGGGCCTGAGCAGCTGGTTGAGCATCAGAGCAGCCCCTCGCGCTCTTCGAGCTCGGCTTCGATGCGCGGCTGAACCCGCTCAAATTCTTCGCCTTCGACCAGCACAGCATCGCCGCCCTCCATGCGGGCCACCACAAAGAAGGGATCCAGGGGGATGTAGAGGCCGTATTCCTGGTTGTCGACCAGGAA
Organism: uncultured Klebsiella sp.; assembly: GCA_964344095.1. Classification (GTDB taxonomy): domain Bacteria; phylum Cyanobacteriota; class Cyanobacteriia; order PCC-6307; family Cyanobiaceae; genus RGUW01. The sequence goes on along the minus strand of CAYFMB010000018.1, from coordinate 11,929 downwards.
GCTCACCAGCAGTTCGTAGGTCTCCGAATCGTCATCGGCTTCATCGTCCTCATCGAGGTCCTCGGGTTCGGGTTCCTCGAGTTCACCGCTGACGGTGAGCGTGACCGCCGAGCGCACCAGGGTGAGGTCGTGTTCCTGCAGGACCACGTCGGCGACCGAAAGAATGGGCTCGGTGGCATCGACGGTGTCGATCAGCTCGGGATCGTTGTCGTCCTCAAGGCGGAACAGGCAGACCGGGGTGTCCACCGGGGTCAGCAGGGCGTAGTCATGGCCATCAAGGGGGATCAGCTGCTCGAGAAAACAGAGCAGCTGGCGCCCCTTGGAATCGCGCACGAGCACGGTGGGCACGTCGGCGGGGCTGTCGCCAGATGAAGGCATGGCCGGGGGATGTCTGTCTTCAGGATGATGCAGCGTCAGCCCCCTGGCCAGGATCGATGGCCTGACGCTGCACTGGCTGGGGTTCGGGGCCGTCGTGGAGCCATTGCTCCAGCAGCAGGGCAGCCGCTGCACTGTCGAGGGCACCGCTGCGGTCGCCATGGAGGCCATGGCGTTCGCCCGCGGCCCAGCTGCTGGTGTGTTCATTGACCCAGGCCAAGGGCAGCTGCAGCGCCACGGCCAGGCGGGTGCCGTAGCGGCGGCAGTGCAGCGCCTGGGCTGTCAGCTGGCCTTGCTGGTCCAATGGCAGGCCCACCACCAGGGCCTGCACCTGGCGTTGGGCAACCAGGGGCCTGAGCTGCTCCAGGTCGGCATCGAAGCTGCGGCGTTGCAGTGCCGTCAGCGGCCGGATGCTGATGCCCAGCGGGTCGCAGCCCGCCAGGCCGATCCGCCGCCGGCCCACATCGAGGGCCAGCACCGAGCGGGGCTGGGGAGCCAGGCCAGGGCGGCCCATGGTCAGCGGCGCACCACGGGGGTCGGCACCGGCCGGCGCCCCGGTTGCAACTGGGCCAGCACGGCTTCGAGGCGGCGGTTGGCCTGCAGCTGATGGGCGGCGCTCGCCTGGCGCCGCCACAGACTGCGCGCCATCAGCACCCGTTCGCAGCGCAGCTGGGCTCCGATCCCCTGCAGCCAGCTGAGGCGGCTGGCGTCGTAGGGATCGCTGCGCAACCACAGCATGCTGTTCTCCCACTGCCGCAGGATTGGGCTGAGCAGGCCCTGCAGCATCGGGCCATAGAGATGGTCCCAGCCCGGGTGGACCGTGAGCTCGAGGTCGTGGCCGCCGCCGGGATGATCGCCCTGCCAGCGCACGCCGGCGACGGCCACCTCACGGGCGGGATCGACGAGCATCCAGCCCAGGCCCTGGCTCTGATCGAGCAGATCCTCGATGCGTCGATCGAGGATCTGACGCAGCTGGGCCGGGCAGGCAGCCTGCTCCAGATGCCACAGCAATGGCGCGGTGCGCCGGTTGAGCGGTTTGAGCTGCAGTTCGCCCACGTTGACGCTCCCACCTGACAAGCAGGCCGAGCTGCTGGGTAGGCACCAGATCTGATCCTGGCGCAGAGGTTGAAAGCCCTGCTCCCGCAGTACCGCCAGGCGGACGCGATCGTCGGTTGCCGCTGCTGCCACCCAGCTGCTGGCGTTGCTGCGCGCGATCGCGGCGCGCAGCAAGTCGCTGCTCAGGGCGCTGCGCAGGTCGCGGCGGGTGGTGCGCAGGTGCTGAACTTGCCAGCAGCTGCCGCTGCGGTTGAGTGGCCGGCTGACCACCAGCCCCAGGACAGACTGACTGTGGTCGGCAAAGGCAACCAAGACCTGGGCGGCCAGCGGCCGACTGCGGCCCAGCAGCTGCAGCAGCTGTTGCGGTAGACCCAGCAGAGCCGCGCGCTGGAGCACCTGCTGCAACGGCAGAAAAGCCGGGTCACCCAGCAGGGGCAGATGCCATCCGGCCAGGGGCTCGAGGCGCCAGTTCAAACAGGGCTGGGGGCGCAAATCAAGCCTGGCAATCCCTCGTCACCAATTTAATGATGCCGATCAAGCCGGGCGAACCAACACGAGCGGTGTGCGCTCGTCGGCATTGCCCGCGGGGTTGGGCCGCAGGGCGCGGTGCAGCAGCTCCTGATCACAGCCCTGGCTGGCGGCCAGCACCTTGACCCGGCCGAGGTCGTTGACATCGACCACGGCCACCCCCACGCCCAGGGCAGAGGCGGCCTCGGCGCAAAAGCGTTCAGGGTCCACAGGCCCCAGAACGATGGTCTGGTCGTAGGGCGGTGTCGTGCCGGTGACATCGTCGATCAGGCGCGCCTGATCACCGGCCAGCCGATAGAACCAACCCTTCAGGCCCAACGGCTTGAGCAGGCTGCCCAACAGCCAGGCGCACAGCACCCGAGCAGGCCCAACCTGGTCGATCAGGGTCTGCAGGCCGCAGGCCGTGGCCAATGAACTGGTCGGATGGAAGACGCGGCACAGCAGCCTGGCCAAGGCTGAGGGACTGACCGTGGCCGGGTGGTGGTAGCGCCCCTGCATCACAGCCAACGGGGTTTCGCCGATCGTCAGCACATCGCCGCGCTGCAGATGGGGCCCGCCGTACTGCTGCAGGACGGCGATGGGATCGTCGAGCACCCCGAGCAGATGGGTGCCGAGGGGCAACACCTGGCTGCCTTCGCCGGCACGCCATGGTGCGGCCGCGGCGGTCAGCGGCATGGGCCGCTGCAGTGGGATGAGCACACCATCGCGGCGCCAGAGTCGACCGAAGGGGCCGTAGTTCGCCCAGTGGACCTCAAGCCACAGGGTGTCGAGCAGCGTTGCCGGATCCACCCCCTGGGTGTCGATCTCGACGCAGACTTTGGCCTGGGTGCTCTTGCGGCCTTTGACGATGTAGGCCGCCCAATAGCCGTCGGGCCGTGCCTGGGCATCGGGGTGCGCAGCGGTGATGCGGCTGCGCAGTTGCACCGGGGTGAGATCGGCGCGGCCCAGCAGCACGGGTTTGAGCCAGAGTTCGGGCACGAACACCTCCATGCGCCGATGGGGGTTGCTGATCGTCAACAACCCCTCCACCCGTAGCCCGGAGGGACTGGACCTGACGCTGAAGTCAGTCGCTCGAAGCTGCAGGGGTGAACTGGGTCTGAGTCGGTGTCTCGACTCCAGGGCCAGCAGCAGCAGCCCGAACAACAGCAGCGCAATCAGCAGCACAGAGCCGAGGGGTGGCATAGGCACGGTCGACGTCGACAACAGAGAACGAATCGCCGGAGCGTAACGGGGCCGATGCAATTAGCTTCCGCCCAGCCGAATCTCGAATCGATGCGCAAGACCTTCGTGCTTGATACCAATGTCTTGCTGCACGATCCCGACGCGCTCACCCGTTTTGAAGACAACCTGGTCGTGATTCCGATTGAGGTGGTCGAGGAGATCGATCGCTTCAAGCGCGACCCCTCTGAGAAGGGGCGGAATGCCCGGGCTGTCTCGCGCCTGCTCGACGAATTGCGGGCCAAGGGCAATCTTGCCAATGGCGTCAGCATCGATGAGCTGCAGGGCGGGCAGCTCAAGGTCGTCTTCTGCCGCAGCGAAACGCTGGCCCAGCTTCCGCCCGAGCTCAAGGCGGGTCATGGCGATAACAACATCCTGGCTGTTGCCCTGGAGCAACGGCTGCAGGACGTCATGGGCAACCAGCCACCGGTGGTGCTGGTCACCAAAGACACGAATTTGCGCATCAAGGCCGATGCCGTCGGTCTGATTGCCCAGGACTACACCACCGACAAGGTGGCGATCGCCGATCTGTATCCAGGCTTCTGCGAACTCTGGGTGTCGGCGGATCTGATGGACCAACTCAGGCGCGACGCAGGACTGCCCCTCGCTCAGCTGCCCGCCGCGGCGCTCGATGGCACGCTCTTACAGGCCAATGAGGGCATCACCCTGATTGATCAGGCACAGCCCAGCCACACGATGCTGGCCCGATTTGACGCGGCCACGCAGATGTTGTTGCCGCTGCAGCGCGCGACCAAGACCCGGCTCGGCCGCATTCAGTCGCGCAACCGCGAGCAGACGTTTGCGCTTGATCTGTTGCTCGATCCCGCCGTTCCTCTGGTGACGCTGATCGGCAAGGCCGGCACTGGCAAAACCCTGCTGGCTCTGGCAGCTGGCCTGCATCAGGTGGCCGATGAGCGCCTCTACGAGCGGCTGCTGGTGACCCGTCCGGTGATTTCACTCGGCAAGGAGATCGGCTTTCTGCCCGGAGATCTCGAGGAGAAGATGGGTCCCTGGATGCAGCCGATCATCGACAATCTTGAGTTTCTTCTCGGTGGCGATGACGGCCAAGCCGGCGCTGCTCAGCGCGGTCAACGGGGACTGCGCAACAGCTGGTCCGACCTCAAGGGGATGGGCCTGCTGGAGGTGGAGGCGATCAGCTACATCCGTGGACGTTCGATTCCTCGGCAGTACCTCATCGTGGATGAGTCTCAGAATTTGACCCCCCACGAAGTGAAAACGATTGTGACGCGGGTGGGCGAGGGCACCAAGATCGTCTTTACCGGCGACCCTTACCAGATCGACAACCCCTATGTCGATGCTGAAAGCAATGGTCTGACCTGGTTGGTGGAGCGCTTCAAGGGCCAGAAACTTGCGGGGCATGTCACTCTGGCTCGCGGTGAACGTTCGGCCTTGGCTGAGCTCGCCGCCAATCTGCTGGAGTAATTCAGGGGTTCGGATTTCTGCCGATTGCTCTTCCCAGGTGACCGGCGATCCGTTATCTTCTGATCACCCCCAACTTTCAATCCATGCTTACGGGAAGCGACCTCCTCTCCAAGGTCAAGGAACTGGGCGATGTGTCCAAGTCGGAGCTTGTGCGGAGCTGTGGCTATGTCAGCACCAAGAAAGACGGCTCCGAGCGCCTCAACTTCACCGCTTTTTATGAGGCACTGCTGGAAGCCAAGGGCCTCAGTCTTGGTGACGGTGGTGGTAAGGGCCGCGGCAAAGGTGGTCGCACCCTGAGCTACGTCGCCACCGTTCAGGGCAACGGCAACCTGTTGATCGGTAAGGCCTACACCGCACTGCTCGATCTCAAGCCTGGTGATGAATTCGAAATCAAGCTGGGCCGCAAGCAGATCAAGCTGATCCCTGCTGGTGGCGAAGAGGAGTGAGTCTCTCGCTCTTTCCCGAGACACAGCAGCCCAGGCATCGCCTGGGCTTTTTTATGCCCATGCGCTTCGTCAACGGGTCCCGTAGCGAGCGCTACAAATCTGAAATCAATCCAAGACTCTGGCGACACGCGTGGCAGGGCTGTCAGGGTTTCGAAGGAAACGCGACACTCACTTGCAGATCACGCATTGCGACGACGAACATCTGATCCGCCTCAACGCGCGCGAGGCGGGGTTGCTTGTCGACGCCTGTGTGATGGTTGTGCTGGCTGCCGAGAGCGTGCCGCAAGCGACCTTGCAGCCTGAGCTGGCAGCCCTGCTGGCCTCACTGTTTGAACACCTCAGCCCCAGCGTGCATTAACTGCGGGCCTGGACCATCGTCTCGGGTTGCACCCAGTCGTCAAACTCTTCACCGCTGATGTCCCCCAGCGCCAGGGCTGCTTCGCGCAGGCTGAGGCCATGGTGATGGGCGTGTTTGGCGATCGCACTGGCGCGGTCGTAGCCGATCGCCGGCGTTAGGGCGGTGACCAGCATCAGGCTCTCATTGAGCAGCCTGGTGATGCGTCGTTCGTTGGCTTGCAGACCCTCGATGCAGTGCTGCCTGAAGCCGTCGCAGGCGCCACGCAGCAGATCGATGCTCTCGAGCACATTGTGAGCGATCAGGGGCTTGTAGACATTGAGCTCGAAGTTGCCCTGGCTGGCTGCCATCTGCACGGTGGTGTTGTTGCCCATGACCTGCAGGGCCACCATGGAGAGGCTCTCGGCCTGGGTGGGATTGACCTTGCCGGGCATGATCGATGAGCCCGGTTCGTTTTCGGGTAGGGACAGTTCCCCCAGACCGCAACGGGGGCCACTGCCCAGCCAGCGGATGTCGTTGGCGATTTTGAGCAAGGAGCCCGCCAGTACGGTCAGAGCGCCATGGGCCATGGCCAGGGGTTCGTGGCCTGCCAGTGCCTGAAACTTGTTGGGGGCACTGCAAAACGGCTGTCCCAGACGCGTCGCCAAGCGAGTGGCCACCGCCTCACCGAACCCTTTGGGCGCATTGAGACCGGTGCCGACTGCCGTGCCGCCGATCGCCAGCTGCAGCAGCTGGGGCAGGCAGGCCTCCAGGCTGGCAAGTCCCAGTTCCAGTTGGGCTGCATAGCCGCTGAACTCCTGGCCCAGGGTGAGGGGCACCGCATCTTGCAGGTGGGTGCGCCCAATTTTGACGATGCCGGAATAGGCCTCGGCTTTGTTGGCCAGAGCGCTCTGCAGAGCGGTGACCGCTGGGATCAGCCGTTGCCTCAGCTCCAGCACCACCGCCACATGCAACGCCGCCGGAAAGGTGTCGTTGCTCGATTGGCTGAGGTTGACGTGGTCGTTGGGGTGAACCGGCTTCTTGCTGCCGAGTTGGCCGCCGAGGGCTTCGATCGCCCGGTTGGCGATCACCTCGTTGGCGTTCATGTTGGTCTGGGTGCCAGAGCCGGTCTGCCAGACCTTGAGCGGAAACTCGGCATCGAGTGTGCCGTTGGCCACCTCTTCGGCGGCACTGACGATGGCGGCACACAGCCCTGGATCGAGCTTGCCGAGATCGCGGTTGACCTCGGCGCAGGCTGCCTTGAGCTGGCCGAAGGCATGCACCACGGCCAGTGGCATGGGTTGGCCGAAGGGAAAGTTGTGGATCGAGCGCTGGGTCTGGGCGCCCCAGTAATGCGCGGCGGGCACGGCGATCGTGCCCATGCTGTCGCTTTCCTGGCGCATCACTGACTCACCACCTCGGCGTTGAGCTCGTTGATGCTGATTGTGGTGCTGCTCTTGAACGACTCGGGCAGGGCGATGCCGGTGGCCTGGCTGACGGCGGCGTTGATGGCTTCGAGCGGCACTTGGCCGTCCTTGTCGAGCAGAACCGAGCCCTTGGCATCGAACACCACCACCTGGGGAATGTGGCCATGCCAGTACCGGGCCGGATCAGCGGACCCCTGGCTCGGGCGGTTCTGCAACGGGTCGACGGCTAGGGGAATCAGTTCGATGCTGTTGCCCCATAGACGCTGCAATTCAGACACCACTGGGGCAAAGCGTTTGCTGGCCGAAGCGTCATCGAGGTAATACACCACCAGGGCAGGGCGCTGTTCGGCCAAGGCCTGCTCGAGCGTGCTACGCGGGGGCACCAGTGATCCGTTGCCGGCATAGAGGGCATAGATGTTGCCGTCGTAGCTGTTGCTGTCGAGGGCGGCCCAGGCCGGTCTGGCCAGGCCCAGCCAACCCAGCAGCAGCGGTGTCAGCAACACCAGCTGCAGCAACGGCAGCCAGCGGTGCTTGCGCCTCAACCACTGGGCTGTTGCGATCCGGTGCATGGCTGCGAGCAAGGGACGAGCAGGCGAATGGAGCCATTGTGGCGTTCGCCGTTGCAGGCCGATCAGCCGCGCTGAACGGCCCGGCCCAACCCCTGCAAAATGCCGCGACCGATCAGCCCGATCGCCCGACCGACGATGCGGGTGAGCACCAGCACCACGAGCCTGCCGATGGCCTGGATCAGGCTTTGCAGCTGCGGTCCGAGTGCGTCACGGGTCTCGAGCGCCAGGGTGACCAGTTGCTGTCCCCAGCTCAGTTGTTTCAACTCGCTGTCGCGCGGTTCGGTGAGCTGGGTGATGGCGATGCCATTGCCCCCGAGGGTGAGCAACTGGCGCTTGCTCTCGTAAATCAGCACCGGTCGTTCCATCCAGCTGCTCCAGCGCTGCTGAGCATTGAGCTGATTGCGCAACCGCTCCAGATTGCGGGTCGAGAGCAGCTCCTCGACCAGGAGGTAGCGGCGCAGTTCAGGCCACGCTGCACAGCAGCCCAGCACCTCGGCGCTGACCTGTTCGGCGGTGCGAACCAACCAGTTGCTGAGCAGTTGTTCCAGATGCAGCACCGCCAGGGGCGCATCGGGTGCCAGCAGCTGGCCCTCGACCAGCAGGGGTTGGCCCAGCACCAGGGCCTGCAACATGGGCTGGGGGTCGGGGATCTCGGGGTCGCTGCCCTGCAGAGGGCACTGTTGGATGAGGCTGTCGGCGACGGCCTGCAGTTCGCCGTTGCGTGGCAGACGCACGTAGGGGCTGGCCATGCGGCGCAGCGCCACCTGACGCAATTCAGTCTGTCGATCGAGCCAGTGCTGGCTCAGCTCGCGCGGCTGCACGCTGCTTTGCAGCACCTGGTCTCGCAAGGTCTGCAGCTGCTCCAGCAAGGCAAGCAGCAGATCGCTGCGCCGTGAGGGATGGAGTGCCTCGAGGGCCAGCAGCTGGCCGCTGCGGTTGCCGGCGCCTTCGGCGATGCGCTGTTGCAGGCGTGCGCGAATGCTCTGCCAGGTTCCCTCGGCGTTGCGTTGGCTCAGGCTCAGGCTGAGCGCTGGCGCGGCAGGTTCGGCCGGGGTTGGGGGGCCTGGCTGGCTGTCAGCGCCCCAGGCCAGGCTCGCTGGACCCCAGAGCAGCAGCAGCAGCCGGCGGGCGGCGAGCAGCTCGCGCCGCCGTCCTTGCAGGACCAGAACCAGCAGCGTCGAGGCGGGTGAAGCCTGCAGCAGGGCGTCACAACGCTTGCACTCGGCGTCGATTTGCTGCAGCCCGCTCAGCAGCAACCATTGCCCCAGGCCTAGGGGGGGCTGGGGCTCCATCCAGACGTCCGGATTGTGGGCGGAGGCCTGGGGCGCCGCGTTGAGTTGCACAACGCGGCCGCCCTGCAGCACCGTCTCCACGGCGCTGAGCAGCTCAGCGCTGGAGGGCGCCTGCAGCAGGCCTGCGGCTGGCAGCGCCAGAATCTGCTCAGGATTCATCGCCAGAGCTTGGGGCAGCACCAGCAGCAGCGCTGCCGGTTCCCAGCTGTCGGCCAGATGCCTGGCTTCGCGCGTCAGGGCGCCAGCAGGCATCGATGCGTCAGGCAGCCACAGCACCAGCGCTGGCGAGCCCCCCAGCTCCTGAGGCGTGGAGCTGACGCGCGTGTCGGGCAAGGCCTCCTGGATCAGGCGGCAGAGGCCCTGGGCCAGGAGCGGCTCTGCGATCAGCAGCAGTGGCCGGCTCACCTGCAAGTCGTCAGAGGCCCAACGGTAACGGCTGCGCTTTCGAAGGGAACCCCTCGCTGGCCGCTGATTTAACGGTTGGTTTTGCGGCCGCTGACCAGAACCGAATAGCTCTCAACGCGATAACCGGTGCTGGCCTCGATCTGATCGAGTAGGTCACTGGGCAGCTCGAGATCAAGATCTTGAATGTCGCCGGTTTCGCTGCACACCAGGTGGCTGTGGGGTTCGCTGCGGTAGCCATAGAGCCGCCCACCGGCGCGATCCAGGCATTCGATCACCCCTGCTGACTGCAGAGCCTCCAAGTTCTGATAGACGGAGGTGTGGCCGATGTTGCGGCCTTGATCGTTGAGCTTTTCAAAGATGTCGCGGGCACTGAGGTGACTGCGCTCCTGCCAGAGCAGATCCAGCACCATGCGCCGCTGTTTGCTCAGTCGCATGCCCAGATCGCGGCAGCGGCGATACACCGCATCAACGCGCTGGTTGGCAGTGGTGGTGCCCAAGGCATGCACCGAAGGTGACCTGTCCGTTATAGGCCAACTCAGACCCGTTACGCGTATGCGTTGCTGCCGGGCTGTTGGGGGGGCACATCCTGCAGACGGCCATCCGCGATGGCGGCGAGCGCTTCGGCCAGGTCGACCCGACCGTCATAGAGGGCTCGTCCCACGATCACGCCACTGACGCCCAGCGGTTCGAGCACCAGCAACGAGAGCAGATGCTCGAGGTTGCCGATGCCGCCCGAGGCGATCACCGGCACGCGGCTGGCCTCGGCCATGGCGCGCAGGGCCTCAATGTTGGGGCCCGCAAGGGTGCCATCGGTGGCGATGTCGGTGCTGATGATCGCGGCGATGCCGAAGCGGCTGAGGCGCTGGGCGAGCTCGGTGGCTTCGGTGCTGCTTTCGCTGATCCAGCCCCGGGTGGCCACCTTGCCATTTTTGGCGTCGATGCCGACGACGATGCGTTTGGGGTGCTGGGCCGCCAGCTGCTCCACCAAGGCGGGTTGCTCCAGGGCCACCGTGCCCAGGATCACGCGATCGAGTCCGCAGTTCAGTAGCTCGGCGGCGCGTTCGGCGCTGCGCACGCCCCCGCCCAGCTGCACCGGGATGTCGAGGGCGGCGGTGATCGCCTTGATGGCGGCGTCGTTGACCGGTTCCCCGGTGCGGGCGCCGTCAAGATCGACCAGGTGCAGACGCTGGGCACCCTGCCGCTGCCAGCTGAGGGCCTGGGCCACCGGGTCATCGCTGAAGCGGGTGACCTGGTCGTAATCGCCCTGATGCAGCCGGACGCACTGCCCGTCGAGCAGGTCGATGGCGGGAATCACCTGCATGTGGTCACAGCGGCGCTTGCGGCCTCAATCGTTGCAGGCGGCCCGTTGCGCCAGGGCCACCCGCTCGCCAACTCGCGCGACTCGCCGGTTTGAATGGCGCCCAGTTGAGAACCTCAAGCGGGTGCAGCGGTATGAAGATTCTGGTGATGGGCGGCACCCGCTTTGTGGGCAAGCCACTGGTGGCCCAGCTGTTGGCCGAAGGCCATGACCTGACCCTGTTCACCCGCGGCAACAAGCCTGCTCCTGACGGCGTCGAGCACGTGGTGGGTGATCGCAGCAGCCCTGAAGGTCTGGCCGCCCTGGCTGGCCGTCGTTTTGACGTGATCGTCGACAGCTCGGGGCGCACCCTCGATGACAGCCGCGCCGTGCTCGAGCGCACCGGCGCGCCTACCCACCGTTTTGTCTATGTGAGCTCGGCCGGTGTCTACGCCGACAGCGAACTGTGGCCCCTCGATGAGGACAGCCCAACCGATCCCGCCAGCCGTCATGCCGGCAAGCTTGATACCGAAGCTTGGCTGCGGGCCGAAGGCATTCCCTTCACCAGCTTCCGGCCCACTTACATCGTGGGGCCGGGCAACTACAACCCGGTTGAGAGCTGGTTCTTTGACCGCATCGTGCACGGCCGTCCGGTGCCGCTGCCTGGCGATGGCAGCACCATCACCCAGCTGGGTCACGTGCATGATCTGGCCATGGCGATGGCCCGCTGTATCGGCGTCGATGCAGCGGCCAATCGCATTTACAACTGCAGCGGTCGGCAGGGCGTCACGTTCAAGGGTCTGGTGCAGGCCGCCGCTGTGGCCGCCGGCAAGGATCCAGCCTCAGTCGAGATCCGCAGCTTTGATCCCGCCGGCCTCGACAAAAAGGCGCGTAAGGCGTTCCCGTTGCGCATGGCTCACTTTTTGACCGACATCACCCGGGTGCGGCGCGAACTGGCCTGGGAGCCGCAGTTTGACCTGGCTGCCACCTTGGCCGACAGTTACGCCAATGACTACGCCCAGCGCATGCCCACCAGCCCCGATTTCAGCGGCGATGCCTCGTTGCTGGGTTGAGCTGTGCGCACCGGCCGGGTGATCCCCGGCCGGACCTGGTTCCGTGCCTCATCGCCGTGTTGGCACCACCTGCATGCCGACCGGGGCCAGGGCGATCAAGGCCAGCTTGATGTGCTGAATCCCAAAGGGGATGCCAATGATCGTCACAAAGCACGCCAGGGCCGAGGTGAGGTGCCCGATGGCCAGCCACCAACCGGCCAGCAGAAACCAGATGACATTGCCGATGAGGCCTACCGGCCCTGTGCCGAGATCGCCTCGGCCGGTGAGCTCCTGCCGGCTGATGGCTTCCTGGCCAAAGGGCCAGAACGAGAAATTGCCGATGACAAAGCAGGCTCGCGCCCAGGGAATGCCCACGATCGTGAGGGCGCAGATCAGACCCGCCAGCCACCAGCCCAGGCCCATCACCAGGCCGCCGAGCACAAACCAGAGGATGTTGAGCAGAAAGGCCATGGCTGCAGGTTGGCAT
>CAYFMB010000017.1:0-15660 GCA_964344095.1 uncultured Klebsiella sp. | reverse complement strand
GCAAGATCAAGCAGCGCGACATCAACTACTACGCCGGTCTCTACGCCAAGGGCGCTCTTGATCCCAAGACCGCTGTGGCTGCCTGATCGGCCTTGGCTCATCAAGCGCTGATCCCATCAGCGCCAGCAAGCCCCTCCTCGGAGGGGCTTTTTTGTGCTCCGGCCGCCACCTCCTCAGGGCTGCTGCCCGCCGGGCTGGCTCAGGAGATCCTGCTGACGCCTGTTGACCAACTCGCTGAGCGCACGGTCCAGGTCCCGCTCCATCACGAACGTGACCCCGTCGGTGACGACAACCCTGGCCAGGGTGGGTAAGTCGTTGTTCTTCGACTGCAGATAGATCGGCTCGACATAGAGAATGCCGTTGCCCACCGGCAGCACCAGCAGGTTGCCGTGGATCAATCGTGATCCGACCCGGTTCCACAGGCCGAACTGATAGCTGATGGTGGGATCCTGCTCGATCAGGGCCGACACCTGCTGGGGTCCCAGCAACAGCCGCTGCTGGGGAAAGCGCACCAGATGCAGCTCCCCATAGAAGGGAGGATCATTGCGAGCTGCCAGCCAACCCACCATGTTGGAGCGCTTCAGCGGTGCAAACGGCAGCAGCAGCACGAACTCAGGACGTCCGTGACCGGGCAACTGCAATGTCACGTGATAGGGACGCACGGGGACATTGCTGGCCCCATAGATTTCAAGCGGAATCGACCAAACGTCGTCACCGTTGTAGAAGGTGCGCACGTCGGTGACGTGATAGCGGAGCAGCCGCTCGGCCTGAATGTTGAACTGACTCTGGGGCACCTGAATGTGGCTCAGCAGTTCCCGCGGCATGGCGGAGAGCGGCTGGAACAGATCTGGAAAAGCCCGTTGCCAGGTACGCAGAATCGGATCAGAGGGATCGCTCACATACAGCCAGACGCGCCCGTTGTACGCGTCGACCACAGCCTTCACGGGGTTGCGGAAATAGCGAATTCCCGATTTGTTGGCATCTGAATAGGGATAGCTGCGACTGGTGGTGAAACCATCGAGCAACCAGTACTGGTGCTGATCGCGGCTGTAGCCGGGGGTGTGATGAACCTGCACGGTGACCAGATAGGGCTGGCTCTCGAAGCGCAGAAAGGGCAACAGGGCGCTGAGCCGGTGGTTGACCTGACGACGAATCAGCAGGCGCGAGTTGCTGGTCAGGGAGCCGTTGGCCAGCAGCCGCGGCTCCTGCAGGTAGATCGCAGCCATCAGCCGCAAGGGCATGGAGCCCACCGGGATGCCGGCGCGACCGCCGTAATGGGAATAGATGTTGAGATCGCCGTCGGGATAGTCGAACTCGCGCACCAGCGACGGGGCGATCGCATAGGGAGCCGCCGCCGACGAGTAATACAGGCGTGGACGTCCCACCGGCAGCACCTGCCGAACCCGCGGTGTGGCAATCCCCAACTGGGGAATCCCCTGGACCTTGCCGCCGCGGCCCAGGTCCTTGACGAAATAGAGCGGCAACCCGTCAGGGCCCACCGCATTGACCGAGGAGACCGTGAAGCCATAGCCATGGGTGAACACCAGATGCCGGTTGAGCCAGGTGGCTGAACCCCTCGGCAGACCGCTGGTGTCCAGTTCGCGGGCGGCGATCAGCACCTGCTGGGAGCCTTGGCGTTTGGGGTCGGCGGCCAGGGCATAGCGGTCCACCGCCGCCGAGGCAAAGCGGTAGTAGAGGCGCAACTGCTGCAGCTGGCGGTTGGTAGCCAACAGGGGCTGGCTGTCCCACAGGCGAATGTTGCTGACCGTGCCGCGGGCCTTGGCGAGGTCAGCGGCGGTGAGGCGTTGACGCGGCTGCAGCATCGATTCCTTGACCGCCTCCAGGCCAAAACCATGGCGTGTGCCGGCAATGCTGCGTTTGAGGTAGGGCGACTCCAGGGCCAGCTCGCGCGGTTGCACCCACAGGCGCTGCATGAGCGGGGCCACCAGCCACTCGGCCAGGGGAACGCAAGCCACCGTGGTGGCCAGGGGCACCAGCAGACCGCGACGCAACCAACCGCGCGGTAGTGGCACCAGCAGACCGATGGCGCTCAGCAGCAGCAGCAGTGCCAGCAACAGGCGCAACGGCAGGCGCACGTTCAAATCAACCCAGCCAGCGCCACTGGCCACACCGCTGCCCTGCACCATCAGGTCAAAAGGAGCAAGGGCGCTGCTCAGCGCTACCACCACAGCCAGCACGGCCAACTGGGGCTGCAGCACGCGCTGCTGCTCGCGACTGAGACCGCGATAACGCAGCTCGCTGAGGCTGTTGCCCTCACTGAGGCTCAACCACAGGCAAGCGGCCAGACCGACGATCAACTGCGCGCAGATCACGCTCAGGATCAGGCGCAGCGCCGGCAGCTGCAGCACCGTGAAACTGAGGTCCAGACCCGTAATCGGATCCCCTTTGCCAAAGGGCACCGCCAGCAGGGCCGGCAACCACAGGCTCCACCCGCGGGCCAGGGCCGTGGCCGAGGCCGCCAGGGCGGCAGCCAGGGTGATGCGCAGCGTCGTCAGCGGCCAGAGCAACAGGGGCAGCAGCAGCCCCAGGGCCAGGGCCAGCAGCAGACCTGTCGGCAGATCGGCCAGCACGGGAATGCCGGTGATCACGTGACCACTGAAGGGCGCGGTGATCAACCCATGTGCCTGGCTCATCAGATAGGTGAGACCCGCTGCCAGTAGCAGCAGCAGCAGGGCCAGGACCAACAGCAGCGATCGCTGGCCCAAGCGCAGGATCGCGCTGCTGGCGACCTGTTTCTGACGGTGTTGTTGGCGCAGCCGCCAGCAGCGTTGCAGCTGCTGCAGCTGCAACGGGACCCCCAGACCCATGACCAGGGCAAAGGCGATCAGCTGCAGCAACCAGCGCCGCAACACCAGCAGCTGGGCCCCAAACTCGGCAAACCAGAGCCATTCGATCGTCAGCCGCGAGGCGGCGATCACCAGCAGCAGCCCAAGCCCGACAACGGCCAGCCAACGGCCCAGGCGCCCAGGTCGCAGAACAGCGGCAAAGGGTCGATCAGTCATGGCCCGAAACTAGGCAGAGCGGTGACATCGACAAGGGGGCGCAGCGCCAAGGTCTTTATTCCGACCTCACAGATCGGGATTGTTTCGGGGCGCGATTCATCGCTGTTAATGTCCAGCCAGCCTTGGGCTTCACCATGACGGCAACCCTCTCCCGCTCCAGCCTGGCCGGCCCCACCTTCACAGGCCTGCGCTGCAAGGAGTGTGGCCAGCCCTATGAGGCCGGTGCACGGCACGTCTGTGAAGACGTCTGTTTCGGCCCGCTCGAGGTGGTGTACGACTACGAGGCGATCAAGGCCCGGGTCAGCCGCTCGACGATCGAGGCGGGCCCGGCCTCGATCTGGCGCTATCGCGACTTCTTACCGATTGAAGGCGATCCGATTGACGTCGGCACCGGTTTCACGCCCCTGCTGAGGGCCGACAATCTGGCCCGTCGCCTCGGACTCAAGCGTCTCTACATCAAGAACGACGGCGTGAACATGCCGACGCTCTCGTTCAAGGACCGCGTGGTCAGTGTGGCGCTGACCCGCGCCCGCGAACTGGGTTTCAGCACCGTGAGCTGCGCCTCGACCGGCAACCTGGCCAACTCGACTGCGGCCATCGCCGCCCATGCCGGACTGGAATGCTGTGTGTTCATCCCCAGCGATCTGGAACTGGGCAAGGTGCTCGGCACCCTCATCTACAACCCCACCTTGATGGCGGTGAAAGGCAACTACGACCAGGTCAATCGCCTGTGTTCGGAAGTGGCCAACACCTATGGCTGGGGCTTCGTCAACATCAACCTGCGCCCTTATTACTCAGAGGGTTCCAAGACCCTGGGCTACGAGGTGATCGAGCAACTGGGCTGGCAGCTGCCCGATCACATCGTTGCTCCCCTAGCCTCCGGCTCCCTGTTCACCAAGATCAGAAAGGGCTTTGATGAATTCATCAAGGTTGGCCTTGTCGACGACAAGCCGGTGCGCTTCAGCGGCGCTCAAGCCGAGGGCTGCAGCCCGATCGCCCAGGCCTTTGCCGAGGGTCGCGACTTCATTACACCGGTGAAGCCCAGCACGATCGCCAAGTCGATCGCCATCGGCAACCCGGCAGACGGACCCTATGCGATCGACATCGCCAACCGCACCGGCGGCAACATTGCCGCCGTGAGCGATCCGGAGATCATCGACGGCATCAAGCTCCTGGCCGAAACCGAGGGCGTGTTCACCGAGACTGCTGGTGGCACCACCATCGCCGTCCTGAAGAAGCTGGTGGAGCAGGGCAAGATCAACCCTGAAGAGACCACCGTCGCCTACATCACCGGCAACGGTCTCAAGACCACCGAGGCCGTCGCCGACGCCATCGGTGCGCCTTACACCATCGAAGCCCAGCTCGAAAGCTTCAACGCGGCTTGGCAACAGGCCCAGCACGATCACGGCACCCCCTGATCAGCACGACCGTTTCCTTTCACCCCGCACCCGTCATGAGCGTCCAGGTTCTGATTCCCACCCCACTGCAGAAGTTCACCAACGACGAAGCCAGCGTCGCCCTTGAGGCAGCCAGCATCGATGGTCTGCTCGATGCGTTGGACACCCGTTACCCCGGGATCAAGGGTCGTCTCTGTGACGAGAACGGCAAGCTGCGCCGTTTTCTCAACATCTATGTGAACAGCGAGGACATCCGCTTTCTCGACAACCAGGCCACCGCCCTGGGCGATGGCGATGAAGTCAGCATCGTGCCCGCAGTCGCCGGGGGCTGATCACGCCAAGCTGGCGCTGGTCGGCGGCTGTCACAACCGTTGTCAGGGCGACAGTCGTCAACGGCCGGATCTGGCCCAATAGGGTCTGGCCAAAGAGCTCACCACAGGTCTCCTTTGCCTTGCTTTGCTGAGCCATGACCCAGTCACCTCCCAGCCAGCAGCCTCTGACGGACTGTTCAGCGGCGGCCGTTCTCTACGACTACCGCCAGGCGGCCAACCCAGTGAGGCCGGGCCTCACCGAGCCGATTCCCTACCGCTGCTGGTCACCACAGCTGTACGCAGACGCGGGGAGCGGCGTGTTGCCGCTCGACCTCAGTGCTGAGCTGGGCATTGAGGGGCCAGCCACCAGCCCAGGACTGGCTGCTCACTTTGTGCGGATCCATGCCGCTGAAGGGGTCAAAGCTGCAGCGGAGGCCACCAGCTCCCTCTTTTATGTGCTGCGCGGAGCCGGTCGCTGCGAACGCCCGGCGAATGTCGCCTCCCCTGCAGTCAACCTGCGCTGGCAAACGGGCGATCTGTTCGTGTTGCCAGCCGGCGAAGCGCCGTTGCTGCAGGCCGAGAGCGACAGCGTTCTCTACTGGGTGCACGACGCACCGCTGCTGCGCCACCTGGGGGTGAGCCCCAGTCGTTCTCGCTTTGAACCGACGCATTACCCAGGCAGCTGGCTGCAGCAGGAGTTGGCCGCCCTGGCCGCCGATCCATCGAGCGCCCGCAGCAACCGCCTCAGCCTGTTGCTCGGCAACCGCGAACTACCCGCCAGCCGCACCGTCACCCACGTGCTCTGGGCCATGTTTGGCCTGGTGCCGCCGGGCGCAACCCAGCCACCACACCGGCATCAATCGGTGGCCCTGGACCTGATCGTGTCCTGCCAGAGCGGCTGTTACACGCTGGTCGGCACCGAGCTCAACACCGATGGCTCAATCCGCAACCCCAGACGGATCGACTGGGAAGCCGGAGGTGCCTTCATTACCCCGCCAGGCCATTGGCACGCCCATGTCAACGCCAGCGGCGAACCGGCCTATCTGCTGCCGATCCAGGACGCCGGGCTGCAGACCTACCTGCGCAGCCTCGACATCCGCTTCGCCAGTTGAGTGCAGCGCCCTTCAGAGCGTGGGCACGAGGCTGGTTTGAGGAGCCTGTTCATGGGCATCCACCAGAGCGCGAAAGCGTTGGCCCTCGATCGTCTCTTCGGCGATCAGCAACGCGACAAGCTGGTCCATGAGCACGCGGCGCGGTGACAGCAGCGCCACAGCCTGGTCGAGTGCCTGCATGGCCAGCGAGCGCACCTGGGCATCGATCCGTTCACCGGTTTTCTGCGAGTACTGGGGCTCACCGCGCAACCAGTCGCGTCCGAGGAACACCTCCGAGCTCTCACCCTCAAGCGCGACCGGGCCCAGGCTCGAAAAGCCGTAGCGGGTCACCATCTCACGGCAAATGCGCGCCACCAGATCAAGATCACCGGCTGCGCCCTGGGTGACTTCGCTGGGACCAAACACCACCAGTTCGGCCGCGCGGCCGGCAAGGGCAACCACCAGACGCGCCTTGAGAAAGGCGCGGGTGATCAGCCCCGAATCAAGAATCTCCTCGTCGGGCAGAGTGCGGGCAAAGCCACCCACACCACCAGCCCTGGGCAACAAGGTGACCTTGTCGAGCTTGTCGGCAGCGGGCACCAGGGTGGTCACCAGTGCATGCCCGATCTCGTGGTAAGCAATGAGGCGCTTCTTGGCGCTGTCCTGCAGGGGAGCTGCGCTGAGGCCCATGGTGATGCGCTCGAGCGCATCCGTGAGGGCGGCATCGTCGATCTGCTGCTGCTCGCGCCGGGCGGTGAGGATCGCGGCTTCGTTGAGCAGATTGGCCAGGTCAGCGCCAGAGAATCCGGGGGTGCGCGAGGCCCAGTCGGCCAGATTGACCTCAGCAGCCAGCGGCCGGGTACGGGCGTGCACCGCCAGGATCTCCTCGCGCCCGCGCCGATCGGGCAGATCCACCGTGATGCGCCGGTCAAAGCGGCCGGGCCGCATCAGGGCTGCATCGAGCACATCGGCTCGGTTGGTGGCCGCGAGCAGGATCACGCCCGAGTTGTCCTCGAACCCGTCCATTTCGGTGAGCAGCTGATTGAGGGTCTGCTCGCGCTCGTCGTTGCCACCGCCGATGCCGGCGCCGCGCTGGCGTCCGACCGCGTCGATCTCATCAATGAAAATGATGCAGGGAGCCTTGGCCTTGGCCTTGCGAAACAGATCGCGCACACGGCTGGCCCCGACACCCACAAACAGCTCGACAAACTCGGAGGCCGCCATCGAGAAGAACGGCACCCCCGCCTCACCGGCAATGGCGCGGGCTAGCAGAGTCTTGCCCGTGCCGGGCGGCCCCACCAGCAACACCCCCTTGGGAATCTTGGCGCCGACAGCGGTGTAGCGCTCTGGTGACTTGAGAAAGGTCACCACTTCGGCGAGCTCCTCCTTGGCTTCGGCGATACCCGCCACGTCCTCGAAATGCACCGGTGCCGCACTGTCCTCCTGGACCCGGGCCTGGGCGCGGCCAAAACCGAGGGCCTTGTTGGCCACCTGGGCCGAGCGGCGCAGCAGCAGGCCCAGGCCGAACAGCAGCAGCAGCACCAGCAGACCATTGGCCGCCAGCGAAGCCAGGGCGCCCTCCTGGCGCTCATCGCGCACGCTCAGCGGCACCCGCATCTGCTCGGCCGTCTGCAGCAGCATCTGGTCGTTGTTAAAGACGCTGACCTGGGCCCGCTGACCATCGCGGTAGAGCACGGTGACCAGACGCCGTGCCGGTGTGAGCTCCAGCTCCTGCACTCGACCGCTGCGCATGTCGCGCAACAACTGGCTGTACGAGGGCTCTGCCACAGGGCCACCAGCACGGGTGCCCTGCGGCGTGGCAACCGGTTTGCTCCCGGTCTCGCGGCCAGGCTGGGGTGATGTCTGCCGCAGGTCCGTCGCCAAGAGCAGGGGAGGAAGGCTGACGCCCACAGGGTTTTGACTTTCGATCGAGCTTAGCGATTTGACGAAGGGGGAGTCTGCACCAGAGAATTTCGGTTTGGACTAACGATTCGGCGCGATGGCTGTCCCCAAGAAGAAAACATCCAAGGGCAAGCGCAATCAGCGTCATGCCCACTGGAAGGCCAAGGCCTCGGTTGCCGCCCAGAAGGCCCTGTCGATCGGCAAGGCTGTGCTGAGCGGCCGCGCCCAGGGCTTTGTCTACCCGATCAGCGAAGACGAGAGCGAAGCCTGACCTCCAGGCAGCGCCGCTGGCCGTCCAAGAGGGCAACAGCCTCAGCGCGGGCGTCCAGCGGTGGTTGATACAGCTGAGGAGGCAACGAAGCCTGCGTTGCCCGCACCAACTGGCGCAATGCCTCCCCAGAGAGTGCAACACCGCTCATGCGTCTTTGCTTCGCTTCGGCTTGCAGGCGCCAGCGCATCACTCTGCCCCAATCCAGAGGCTGGATCACCCAAAAGCTGTCGCAGCAACGCCACAGGTTTTGATAGGCCTCTAGCTCAGCATTCCAGCGGGGCAACCACGCACGTTCAGCGTTGCTTAATGGGGCAACTGCGTGAACCGTGAGCTTCTCCAGCTCAGCTGCCGGCAACGGGGCATAACCCAGCATCCAGCCCTCCAGCAACAGAGCGTCGGCCGTTTCCTGGCTCCAACCGCTGCGGTCGCCCTGCCCTGCTTGCAGGGTCTTGTCGAACCGGGGCAGCTGCAGCGCACTGCCGCGGCGCCAAGCCGCAATGGCGCCACACAACACCTCAGGCTCGTGGCTACCCGGGGGAACCCGATTGACGCCGAACGGATTGCCAGCCAGACGCTGCTGACGCTCTTGCCAGGGCAGATAGGCGTCATCAATCGATGCCACCGCCAGGCGAATGCCCTGCTGCTGAGCCAACTGCTGCAGCTGCCTCGACAGGGTCGTTTTGCCAGCACCGACCGGGGCCTGCAGACCGATCACGGGCTTGCCTCCCGCTGCGGTGCCAACACCCTGAGCCATGGCGGCGAGGAGCGGCAACGCAAACTCCTGCATTAAGCGGGCATCAACGGTCGGGAGCGGGCTGCAAGCACCAACACCACTGCAACCCGACTCAGGTCCCAAGTTTGAAGGCCTCCAGCACCACCGCATAGACGGCACCGAGGCGCACGTTGTCGCACAGCACCCAGCCCATTGGCACGGTGCCTACCACCAGGCGACTGCGCAGACGGATCACCAACTCCACCACCACCACCATCAGCAACACAGCGGCAGGCCGGCCACCGGGAATGGTGTCGAGGACATAAGTGGTGACATTGCTGCCCGCATAAAACCCGAGCAGCAGCGCCAGCAGTTGCAAACTGCTGCGACGCCAACTGCCGCCGATCAACCCAGCCAGGGCCTGAATCAGCCCCAACTGGAGCCGGTTGACTCGCGTCTGCTGCAGCGGCGAGCGGGTCATGGCGGGGTTCAAGCCAGCAGAGCCTGCAGATAGGAGAGCGTGATCGCCGGCATCTGGCAAGGCGGGCCGTGATGAACGATGCCGCCAGGACCCAGCTGGCTGATCACCGCCGCGGGCTGCAACGTCGCCAGATCGTTGGCGCTGTAGTGGCCGAGGGTGACCAGACAGGCCAGTCCGGCGGCGCGCGCTGCCGCCAGACCGTGACGGGAGTCCTCGATCACCAGCAGATCGGCGCGGCTGTCGACGAGCCCTCGGCGTTGCAAGGTGTCACAGGCCTGCACGTAGGCCTCCGGGTCAGGCTTCTTGGCGCTGACGTCCTCGCCGCAGATCCAAAAGCTGAAGGCATCCTGCAGCGGCCCGAGCAGATGCTCGGCCAGGGCCGTTACGGCACGGCGACCGCTGGTGGTCACGATCACCTGGGTCAGACCGGCCTGCTGGGCCTGCTGCACCAGAGCGGCGACACCGGGGCGCAGCTGCAGGCGACCGCTAGCGACCAGCTCGCTGTAATGGCGCTGTTTGGCAGCCTGGAGCGCATTCACCCTGTCAGGGTCAGGAGGCGCACCCTCCAGCTGCTGCAGCTGGGCAGCGATGCGCTCACGCCCGCCGCTGATCTGCAGCCAACTGCCGTAGCTGGCCGCATCCCAGTGAATGGGCAGACCCGCCTCGGCAAACGCGCAGTTAAAGGCATGGCGATGGCCATCGCGTTCGGTTTCGGCCAGGGTGCCGTCCACATCCCAAAGCAGTGCCTGCAAGGCCACGCCAGCAGCAGCAGCAACAGGAACTCACCTTCCCACGGATGGGCACGCACAATGGGTCGGTTGAGCTTGAGTTCTTGCTGCCTCCCGTCGTCGAGCAACGCTGGCAGCTGCCTTGCCCCGTGCCGGTGCATGGGCCCACTGGTCGCGATGCCCTGGCCACGAGCACAGGTTTGCCCCCCGAACTGGTGGCGGTGCTGATGCGGCGTGGGCTCCAGAGCGGCGCTGCCCTGACTGCCCTGCTCAAACCGGCCAAGCCGCCACGGGCCGAACGCCATTTCGCCGATCTCGGCAAGGCGGTCGAGCGGCTGCAGCAAGCCTGTCGCCAAAACGAACCGCTGGCGATCTGCGGGGATTACGACGCTGACGGCATGACCAGCACAGCGTTGCTGCTGGGGGTGCTGCAGCGGCTGGGGGCACGGCCGACCGCGGCCATCCCCAGCCGCATGGACGACGGCTACGGACTCAACAGCGCCATGGTGGAGCGCCTGGCCGCCAACGGGATCCGGTTGTTGATCACGGTCGACAACGGTGTCAGTGCCCGCGACGCCCTGGAGCGGGCTGAGGCCCTCGGCGTGGAGGTGATCCTGACCGATCACCACACCCTGCCGGAGCAGCTGCCACCGCATCTCGCCCTGCTGCATCCAGCTGTGACGCCCGAGGGTTCGGCCTACCGCGGCCTGGCGGGTGTGGGCCTGGCCTACGTGCTGGCGGTCGCCATCGCCGAAGCCATGGGCGATCGCCAAGAGTTGACCAAGGCCCTGAATCTGTTCTGCATTGGCACGATCGCCGACATGGCGCCGCTGCAAGGGGTGAACCGGCGCTGGCTGAACGACGGTCTGCCGCGGCTGGCCGCGACCCGCTTGCCCGGGCTGCGCGCCCTGTTGCAGCTGGCCGGCCTCGAGGGCCAGGCGATCGATGCTCAGGCCGTCGGCTTTCAGCTAGCGCCGCGCATCAATGCCGTGGGACGCCTGGGCGATCCGGCGCTGGTGGTCGAGCTGCTCACCACCGACGACGAGGAGCGGGCCCTCGAGCTGGCGCGCCAGTGCGAGGCCCTCAACCGCCAGCGCCGCGAACTCTGCGACGCGATCGAAGCTGAGGCCCTCGCACTGCTCGATGCCGATGGCGACCAGCGCAGCCCATTTCTGCTGCTGGCCCAGAACCATTGGCATCACGGTGTGATCGGCATCGTGGCCGCGCGCCTGGTCGAACGTTTCGGCCAACCTGTGGCCCTGCTAGCCGGCGAGGGGAACGGCCGCCTGCGGGCCTCGGTGCGCGCCCCACGCGGGTTTGCCGTTGACCAGGCGTTGAGCGCCTGCGGCCACCATCTCGAGCGCTTCGGGGGCCATCCCGCGGCTGGTGGCTTCACGGTGTTGGCCGAGAAGCTGGCTGCCCTGCACGACGACCTCAACCAGCTGACCGCCCCGTGGCTGGTGCAGCAAGGTGGTGGTGTGGCCGTTGAGCCCGAGGCGCTGCTGCCGCTGGAGCGCATCGATCTGAGCTTCTGGCAACAGCTGCAACGACTCGAGCCCTTTGGCAGCGGGCACAACGCGCCAATCTTCTGGAGCCGCAACTGCCGGGTGCTGGAGCAGACCTGCCTGCGGGGCGGCCACCTGCAACTGCAACTGGGCCAGGGCAAGGCCCGTGTGCGCGCCATGGGTTGGCGCTGGCAGGGTTGTGCCGACCTGCCCGAGCAGGTGGACGTGGCCTACAAGCTGGTGCTCGATCGCTGGCAGGAGCGCTCCCGCCTGCAGCTCGATCTCGTGGGACTGAGGCCGGCAGGTCGCGCCGATCAGGCCGTTGTCCTGCAGCGGCGGCAGCGCACCTATTGGTGCAGCCTCGACGGTGAGGCGTTGATTGTGCGCAACGCAGCAGGACAAGAGCTACGCCAGCCCATCGCGGCGATGACGCAACCCCTCACCAACAATCACCAGGGCGCTGACGGCTCAGCCGAAGCCAAGCCACACCATCCTTACGTGCAAGACCTGCTCAACGAAGCAGCTCTAGCCCTAGGACTGGCCGCCTGAGTTGGCCCGCTTCAGAGGGCGCCGCGGCGGTAAAACAAGATGAAGATCACAGCAGGACCCGCCAGGGTGATCAGAGCCAGGGCAGCAAAGTTGGCGATCAGGTGAAAATCCATCGGGTCCGAAAGCGCTTGGCAGGGCATCGCTGACCAGCTCTGGTTCCTGAATCGGACGGAGTCCTGATCCAGACCAAAGTGCTGGCCTGCAGATCCATACAGCCTAGAAGCAAAGGGCACCGGCGCCGCAGGTGCCGGCGAGGGCTGTGATGGCTTGTCATGCTGGATGGAGCCGCCATGGCTCCTGGTTGAAACACGCACCCCAGTGGCACTGCATCAGCGGCTGTGGAGCCTGTTGCCGGCTCGATCCGGCTCTGCGCGGCGAGGCGCTCGATGCCCTCAGCCCAGAGCAGCGCGCGCGGTACCTGGCCATGGTCGGACCCGATGGCTGGTGTCGCCATTACGACAGCGGCCGTCGTCGCTGTCGGATTTACAGCGAACGGCCCGATTTCTGCCAAGTGGCGAATCTGGTGCAACTGTTCGGCTCTGCCGAGCTGGGCAGCGATGCGGGAGATGCCTTCGCGATCAGCTGCTGCAAACAGCAGATCCGCAGTGAATACGGCGGCCGTGGCAAGGTGATGCGGCGATTTCTGCGCGCGATCCGGGGGCACGCATAGCAATGGGTCAGGACCAGGATCAGCACGCAGCGGCAGGCAGCTGGGGTGCGGTGTTCGCCAGCACCGCCACCACCGTGTTTCTGGCCGAACTCGGCGACAAGACCCAGCTGGCCGCCCTGCTGTTGTCGGCCCAATCGGGAGAGCCGGTGGTCGTGTTCATCGGAGCTTCACTGGCCCTGATCAGCTCGAGCCTGGTCGGCGTGGTGTTAGGCCGCTGGCTGGCCCGCCTGCTCGCGCCTGAGCTGCTCGAACGGCTCGCCGGAATCTTGATGGTCGTCCTGGGTCTGTGGCTGGGTCGCCAGGCCATGCTCACCCTGCCCCTGTTCAACACCACAGGAGGACTGGCATGAACCTGCATGTGGGTCTGCTGGCATCGACCTTTGCCACCGTGTTTCTGGCCGAACTCGGCGACAAGACCCAGCTCGCCATTGTGACGATCAGCGGCACCTCCAGCCGTCCCGGCGCCGTGTTCGCCGGCAGCGCCGTGGCGCTGGTGGTCGCCAGCCTGGTGGGTGCCGCTGCCGGCGGTTCGCTCTCCAGCCTGATTCCGACCAACCTGCTGCAACTGGCGGCATCGCTTGGATTCCTGCTCATCGGAGCCCAGCTGATCGTGCGCAGCCTCTCCCCTGCCCAAGAAGGCGAAGGAGAGACCGACACCTAAGATTCCTAGGCCCACCGCGGTCACCTGTCACAACGGTTCAGGCTTCAGTCCCGCTGACCTTCCGTTCGATTGCAGGCGCCCCGTGGTCCTGGGACCAGGACTCCTGACCCAATGCCGTTCTGCAGCAGTGCGGTCATCACCTGATTGAACCCTGGAACCTGAGCACGTTCTGGTCGCTGGAGGGAACCGCTACCCGGGCGACCACCGGCCTTCCCGTCTGCCATCCCACCTGCCATCGCCATGAAGTTCACGGTCGCTGATCTGCTCGACCAGCTTCCCAGCAGCGAACCGCTGCCACTGGCCAAGCTCGAGAAAGCCCTGAGCCTGAGCCAAAAGGGCGACAAGGAACACCTGCGCATCGGGCTTGAGGCCCTCGCCCGACTGGGGCTGGTGGAGCAGAGCGAAGCCGGCCTGCAACGCCGCGACAACGAAGCTCTGGTCGCCGCCCGTTTGCGCTGCTCGAGCAAAGGCTTCTGCTTTGCCCTGCGCGACGACGGTGGCGAAGATATTTACATTCGCGATCACCAGCTCAACCACGCCTGGAACGGCGATCGCGTGCTGGTGCGCATCACCCGCGAAGGCGGCAGACGCCGCTCACCCGAGGGCTCGGTGCAGTGCATCCTGCAGCGACAGACCACCAGTCTGCTCGCCCAGCTCGAGCAACAGGGTGATCGCCTGTTAGCCAATCCGCTCGACGATCGCCTGCTGACCAGCATCGAGCTGCCGCCCGGCGACCAGCAACACCTGGCCGAAGACGGCAAGGCCGTGGTCGAGGTGACGGTCGACCGCTTCCCCGTAGCCCAACACCCGGCGAGCGGGCATGTGGCCCGCAACCTGCCGATCCACGGCGGTGATGCGGCCGATCTCGACCTGCTGCTCACCAAGCACCATTTGCAGTCGCGCCCCAGTGCACCGCGGCAGAGCCTCCGCGCCAGCGGCGATGAGGAACGCACCGACCTGACCGCACTGCCGACCTTGCTGCTCGAGGCCTGGACAGGCAAGGAAGCCCCCCAGCTGCCCGCCGTGTCACTCGAGGTGCTGGAGCAAGGCTGGCGGCTGTGGGTGCATGCCCCCAGCGTCGCCGAACGGGTTGCACCGGGCAGCAGCACCGACCAATGGCTGCGGGATCAGGCCCACGCGCTCTGCCTGGGCGACCACTGGCAACCGCTGCTGAGCCCAGCGCTCAGCAAGGCCTGCGACTTCAAGGTGGGCGAGAGCCAGGAGGCGCTATCGGTGGCGCTGGAGCTCAGCAGCGACGGCGAGCTCAGCCACTTTCAGTTTTCGCGCAGCCGCATCAGCATCGATGGCTCCGCCACGGTTGCCGCACTGGAGGCGCTGCAAGAGCGCAAGCCCAAGAGCCGCACCTTGCCGGCAGCGCTCAAGGGGCTCAAGGATCAGCTACCGCTGCTCGACGCCTTGATCGCCCTGAGCAGCACCCTGCGGCAACGCCGTCTGGCCGCGGGCTCGATCGATCTCGATCTGCCGCTGCCGCCGCTGGAGCGTCTGGGTGATCTGCGCACCCCCGCCCCCGACGCCAGCCGCGATGGCTGGCTGGTGGAGCTGCCAGCCCAGCATCCGCACGCCCTGCTGCGGGAGTGCGTGCTGCTGGCCGATCGGGCCCTGGGCCACCACTTGGCCGCGCTCGAGCTGCCGGGACTGTTTGCAACCAATGCCGCCGCCAGCAGCGCCGATCTGCATGAGGTGGCCAAGGCGGCCCTGGCCCAGGACATCCCCTTGGAGCTGAGCGACGAGGGTGACCCCAGCGCCGCCGATCTGGCCCAGCGCTTTGCCCAGACCGACCGCTGCCGACCGCTGCAACAGCAGCTGCGCGCCACTTTGAAAGTTGTGCAGTTGAGCAAGGAGGCAGGGCCCCACGCCCTGGCGGGCGAGGCGACGGCCCTGGCCCCCTGGTGCTGCCCGACATTGCACTACGCCGACATTTGGAATCAGCAGCTGCTGCTGACCCTGCTGTTGCAGGGCAAGAGCAGGCCCAGCGTGCGCCACAAGACCTGCGTCGATCTAGCCGCCGACAGCTGCCATGGCGCCATCGACTGGCCCCTGCTCGCAGCCAGCCTGCTGGTCCCCTACAACGACGACCACAGCCACGGCCTGGCCGACAAGCTCAACCAACGCGAACGCCAGTTCCAGGAACTCAACGCCGACATGGTCGCCATGGCCCAAGCCCGAGCCGCCGAACCGCTGGTGGGCCAACCGCAGCTGGGGGTGATCAGCGGGGTGCAGAGCTACGGCTTCTTTGTGGAGGTGCCCCCGTCCCAGGTGGAAGGCCTGGTGCATGTGAGCTCGCTCAAGGACGACTGGTACGAGTACCGCTCCCGCCAGAACCGCCTGGTGGGCCGCA
>CAYFMB010000016.1:0-16189 GCA_964344095.1 uncultured Klebsiella sp. | reverse complement strand
CGGCCGCGCGGCCGCCAGCTGCTGGAAGAGCTGCAAGCCGTGATCGCCGATGGCTTCGCACATGGCGACGTCTTCGTCGGCGATGGCCGCCGCCTCTCGTTGGGCCGCCTCGGCCCGCTCTTGTGGAGGCAGAGACTGCACCCGATCGCGCACCCGCTCCAAGGCCCAGCGCAGGTTGATCGCTGTGGGGCGGGTGGCGTTGAGCTGTTCAAACGCCGCAGCCAGAGCAGCGTCGCTGGGATCGACCTGCAGCGCGAGCATGAGCCCATAGGCGCCGGTAACGCCAATCAATGGCGCCCCGCGCACCACCATGGTGCGAATGGCCTCTGCCGCTGCATCGCAACTGCTGAGCGTGAGCGTGGTGAAGCAATGCGGCAGTTGGGTCTGGTCGATCACACCCACCGATCGCCCGCCTGCTTCCAGCCAGATGGTGCGCCAGGCCTTGCCGTCAATGTTCATGGATTGGCAACTGCTCGTGTCATGCGCTCATCATCGGTGGCCACGGCCCGCAGATCCAACAGGCAGATCGCCAGCAAACCATCCATTCACAACCGCCATGTCAACCGCTGAATCCATCGCTTGACATGGCTTGTTCAGCCACCTAGACACCCAGCAGAGAACGTCGAATCACTGACCAAACATGTGGCATTTCAAGCTGCGCACGATGGCACGGATCGGCGCCCTTGCCTGCCTCTCAGCAGCCCTGTCACCCATGACAGTCCGCGCCGAGAATGCTCAGTTCTCTCTGCTAAGAACGGTTTCTATCGAGGAACTGAACACCATCCTTGATCGCGAGAGGGGAGACTTCCTCAAAGACGACAAAGCGGGACCTGATTACAAACTTCCTTCAGCCTCAAAGGCAAGCAATGCCGTCGACATCTATCGGGTCAGCTATGAAACGACCATCCCCGAACGGAACAACGAGCGCGTCAACGTATCAGGCCTCCTAGCTATTCCGAAGCTGAGTCACCGCAGCCAGATTCCGCTGATGGCCTATCAGCATGGGACGGTCTACGACCGCTACGCCGTTCCCTCTTACGCATTCAAAACCAGCAGTCCATCAGCCTATGACCACCGGCCTGAATCCTATGAAGACCGCTACATGGTGGCGCTCTTTGGCGGCAACGGCTATGCCGTCATGTCCGCCGACTATGTCGGCATGGGCGATGACACCAAGCATCACGAGGCCTACCTGATCAAAGGAGTCTCAGCCCAAGCAAGCCTGGACCTCTATCACGAGGTGAAGCGCTTCCTGGCCAGGCAAAAGATTCAGCCCTCCAACGTGTTCCTGGGAGGCTGGTCACAGGGCGGCATCAACACCACGGGCTTCCTCGCGAAACTGGAAAGCAACCGCATCCCGGTCAAAGCAGCATTCACAGCCGCAGCGCCAAACGACCCGCTGGCAGCCCTGAATGCCGTGATGTTTCACCCGCTCAAAACCGACTCACCCTTTTTCGGCCCGATGATCGGGCAACTGGCCTTCTCCTGCGAAACCTACGGCGGCCCCAAGGGCCTGGCCAAAGCGAGCCTCAATCCTCACTATTACACCAGTCTAAAAAGTGTTTACGAGCGCAGCTATGGCAAGCCAGAAGGAGATCCCAATACACTGAGGCAAATAATGCTGAGCCAGCAAAATACAGCCAACTTGGACTACATCAATGACTCCCTACGCAACCCAGCAGTCCTGGCCCAGTCAGACTTTGGCCGTTGCCTCGCCAGGAATGAAACCTACCGGCAGGAATTCAAAACAGACCTGCGCATGTACTACGGCAGCGTTGACCCAATCATCCGCCCCCGCATCGGGCGGCTCGCCTACGATTACAACCTGGCTCTCAATGCAACACCTGAAGCCAGGGCACAGATCTCCGTCACAGCGATCCCCGTGCCTGGCGGAACCCACCGTCTGACGTTCATCACAGCATCAGTGGACGCCAAGGCCTGGATGGACAGCCTGCGCTGAACAGCGAGCTAGCCCATAGCCATACCTGACTGCACCTGAAGCCAGCCCGCGTTGCCGATCAACGGATCAGATCGGCCTGTAACCAAACCAATCCGGAACCTGGGGTTGGCTCAGGCCGTCGGGATGCGGATGCAGTTGCACACTCCAGCGCTCGCCATCGAGCAGCTGGAGCTGCTCGATGGCGAGGCAGTCGTCGACGGCAGCCAAATCATCCTTGTGCTGCTGCAACGACCCTTGCAGCCACTGGCGTTTTGCAGAGGCCTGAGCAGCTTGGGCCGAGCGGGCCACCACCAGGCCGAACTGGTGCAACTCGGCCAGTGCATCAGCGCGGTAACCACCGAGATTCACGAACCACAGGCGTTCAGGACGGGATTCCTGCCAAGGCTGCGCACGCACCACCCCCACGCGCCAGCCATCGATGGCCCTCACCGCCATCCAGGCATCGAGGTGCAGTCCCTGGCGCTGACCGAACCACTGGCGCCTGAGCTCGGGCAAGGTGTCGTCGATGCAGCGGCCCACCACAAAACGCACGTCGTGCAGCTCAATGTGGCTGCGCGGGGTGCGGCCGCCCAGTACCACCAAAAAGAGCGTTGGCTGGTCCGCTGCCTCGCCGGTTGTCTCGCTGATGGGGCTTGCCAAGCTGACGTTGTGCAATGGGTTCGATGCCACTTCACACCTACATCCACGGCACCAGCGCGCGCGAGCAACAACGCCTGATCGACCAGGCGAACCGGCTGGAGGCGCTACTGGCGGCCAACCTCGAGCTGCACCCCGGCGAGCGCCTGCTCGAAATCGGCTGTGGTGTGGGGGCAGTGCTGGCAGGCATCGCTCGGACCTACCCCGAGGCCCAGCTCAGCGGCATTGACATCAGCCCCGAGCAGATCGAAGGGGCTCGGCAGCACCTGCGTGAGCAGGGCATCAGCGGCGTTGAGCTGGTGGTGGGTGACGGTATGGCTTTGCCCTGGCCCGATGGGCACTTTGACCGCGTGCGGCTGGTGTGGGTGGTGGAGCACCTCAGCGACCCGCAGGCGGTGCTGGCCGAAGCGCTGCGGGTGCTGCGGCCCGGCGGCAGCATCCACATCACCGAAACCGACTACAGCTCGCTGCGGGTCTCACCACCCGATGCGGCGATCGAGGCCTTGCTGAGGGCGTTTGTGGCGCACTTCAATCGCCACGGCAATGCCCACGCCGGCCCGACCCTTGGGCCGGCACTGGAGCAGGTGGGTTTCAACAACGTGACCGTCGACATGGTTGGTTTTCACTTCTGGTGTCCCAGCTGTCGCAACCCACTGCACGAGTTCTGCGCCTACTTGCTCGGCTTCATGACACCGGAGCTGCCGGCCCTCGAAGCGGCAGCTGGCTCAGCCGCCGAAATTGAACAGATCCGTCGCGGCCACCAGCGCTTGGCGGCGCTGGCCGAGCGGTCCGATGGCGCCCTGAGCATCAGCGCCTACCAGGCGCGAGCGGTGAAGTCAGGCGACGAGCGGCCCTAACGCGCCAGCGCATGCCCAGGAGCAGTGATCCCCGCCAAGCTGAAGCGACCAACCCCAACAGCACGCAACCGCTCGATGCCTTCCCTGCCAACTCCACAGATCACCCTGGCCGACGGCACCAGCCTGCCGGCCCTGGGTCTGGGCACCTGGAGGGCTGCCCCCGGCGACGTCGGTGCGGCCGTGCGCGCCGCGCTGGAGCTGGGCTATCGCCACATTGACTGCGCCTCGATCTACGGCAACGAAGCCGAGATCGGCGCCGCCCTGGCCGCTGCACAGCACGAAGGCCTGGTGCAGCGCAATGAGCTCTGGATCACCTCCAAGCTCTGGAACGACTGCCATGCCCCAGAGCAGGTGCGGCCCGCCCTGGAGCAGACCCTGCGGGAGCTGAGGCTCGAGCATCTGGATCTCTTTCTGATCCATTGGCCCGTGGTGCACCGCCATGGGGTGCTGATGCCCAGCCGCGCCACAGACCAGATCGCCCTGGAGCAACTGCCCCTGGTGCAGACCTGGGCAGCCATGGAAGAGCTGGTCGAGGCGGGCCTCGTCCGCCAGATCGGCGTCTCGAACTGCAGCGTCGTCAAACTGGCCGGCCTGCTGCCCCAGTGCCGCATCAGGCCGGCAATGAACCAGATCGAGCGCCACCCCTGGTTGCAGCAGAACATCCTGCTCGACTATTGCCAGCAGCAGGACATTGGCGTGACGGCCTATTCGCCCCTGGGCTCAGCCGCCGCAGCCGGCGAGCCCGCCCCGCTGCTGCACGATGCGCAGATCCTGGCGATCGCCGCCAGCCATGCGGCCAGCCCTGCCCAGGTGCTGTTGGCCTGGGGCCTGGCCTGTGGCACGGCCGTGATCCCCAAGTCTGTCCATCGCCAGCGACTGGCCGACAACCTGGCCGCAGCCCGTCTGGAGCTGAGCGCCGGCGACCTGGAGCAGATCGGCCGATTGGATCGCGGCCACCGGTTTGTCGACGGCAGCTTCTGGGAATTACCCGACGGCCCTTACCGCCTCGCGAACCTCTGGGATGAGACCTGATCCTCCAGGATGGCCGGCATGGATTTCTTTGAGCGGCAGTGGGCCTCCTACCGGGCCATTGTTGAGCACGATCTGATGGAACATCAAGCCGTGGCCAGCGCCACGGCAGCGGCCATCGACGCCTGGCTGGCGGCGAGGCCCCGCGGCGCTGCGCCACCGCAGATGGTCGATCTGGGCTGCGGTGATCTGGCCCTGCTGGCCCCATTGCTGCAACGACTGCCGTTAGGGAGCTACACCGGCCTCGATTTGACCCCGGCGGTGCTGCCCCTGGCCCAGCGGGCTCTGGGCGATGTGCCCTATCCCAGCCTCTGGATCGAGGGCGACCTGCTGACCTGGGCCACCGCAGCCGGGGACACCCCCCTGGTCGACATCCTGCATTCAGCCTTCGCCATTCACCACCTCAGCAGCGACCAGAAAGCGATCTTTTTGGAGGGGGCACGCCAGCGCATGGCACCGGGTGGCCTGTTCATCTGGGTTGATGTGTTTTGCGAGCCGAACGAGACGCGCGAGAGCTACGTCGCCCGCTACAAGCAGCGCATTGCCAGCGGCTGGCAGCAGCTGTCGGCCGCGCAACAGGACCACGTCAGCAGCCATCTGGCGGCCTACGACATGCCAGCCGACCGCGAGGCTATTGCCGCTGCGGCGCAAGCCAGTGGCTGGCACTGGCGCTGGGTCTGGCAGGGGAAGCACCAGGCCGAGGCTCTCGCGGTGCTAACGCCCGCCTGAGTCAGGGGAACCCTGGGCCGAGCTGGGGTTGGTTCCTTGCTCCTGGGGTCAGCTGTGTTCGCGCAAAAAGGCAATCGTGCCTTCGAGTTCGTCCGCGAAACGATCGATCTCCTCAAGGGTAGTGGTGAAGCTGAGGCTGGCTCGGGCACTGCCACTGAGGCCGTAATGGCGGTGCAGCGGCTGGGTGCAGTGGTGGCCGCTACGGATGCAGATGCCGGCCGAATCAAGCAGCGCCGCGATGTCGTTGGCGTGGAGGCCTTCCACATGAAAGGCCGCCAGAGCACCGCGGTCGGGCTGCTGCTCGGGGGTGGGGCCCAGCACCCGCAGCCCTTCGATCGCCTGCAGGCGAGCAAACAGATGACGGGTGAGCTGCTGCTCCCAGGCATGAATGCGCTCCAGACCGATCGCCTGCAGGTAGTCGAGCGCCGCGCCCATGCCGATGGCCTCGCCGATCGCCGGCGTGCCCGCCTCAAACTTGTGGGGCAGGTCAGCCCAGCTGCTGTGATCCAGGAACACGTCCTGGATCATTTCGCCGCCACCCAGAAATGGAGGCATCGCGTCGAGCAGGGTTTCACGCGCCCACAAAAAGCCCATGCCGGTGGGGCCGCACAGCTTGTGCGAGCTCCCCACCAAAAAGTCGCAATCGAGCTGCTTCACATCCACAGCGAGGTGGGGCAGGCTCTGGCAGCCATCCACCAGCACCAGGGCACCGGCGCTGTGGGCCAGGGCGGTGACCGCGGCGATCGGGTTGAGGCAGCCCAGGGTGTTGCTCACCTGGACCAGGCTCACCAAGCGGGTGCGCTCATTGAGCTTGCTGCGCAGGTCGTCGAGATCGAGCTCGCCGGTCTCGGTCAAGCCCACATGGCGCAGCGCACATCCGGTGCGGGCCGCCAGCAGCTGCCAGGGCACCAGGTTGCTGTGGTGCTCCATGACCGTCAGCAAGACCTCATCGCCCGGTCTTAAAAACGCCTCACCCCAGCTGCGAGCCACAAGGTTGATGGCCTCGCTGGCGTTGCGCGTGAACACGATCTCGCGCGGGTTGCTGGAGCCCACAAAGCGGGCAGTCTTCTCGCGAGCGGCTTCAAAGCCCTCGGTGGCTCGGGCGCTCAGCTGGTGAGCGCCACGGTGCACGTTGGCGTTGTCATGGTCGTAGTAATGGCGCAGAGCATCGAGCACCTGGCGCGGCTTCTGGCTGGTGGCCGCGTGATCGAGGTAGATGAGCGGCTGGCCCAGGCAAGCGGTCTGAGCCAGCAGCGGAAAGTCCGGCCGGGTCAGCGCGGCCAGGGTTTGGCCTGCAGGCTCGCCAGCCGTGAGCGCCTGTTGCTTGGACCTCTGTTGCTCCATCGCCGACATCACCGTCATCGCTTCAGGCCCCCTGCAACCGTTGCACCAGGCGGTCCCAGCTCGCGAGCTCAACCGGCAGCTCGCGCAACACCTCCTGGCAATAGCCGTCGAGCAACAGGCGAGCAGCCTGAGCCTCGCCGATGCCGCGGCTGCGCAAATAAAACAGCTCGTCGCTCTGCAACTGACTCACCGTGGCGCCGTGGGCACATTTGACATCGTCGGCGACGATCTCGAGCTCGGGCTTGGTGTCGATGCGGGCGCGATCGCTCAACAACAAGCTGCGGCTCAGCTGGGCCGCATTGGTGCGCTGGGCCTGGCGGGGCACTTGGACAGCACCGTTGAAGACACTGCGGCCATGGCCGTCGGCGACGCTCTTGTGCAGCTGATCAAGACTGCCTTCAGGGCCCTCAAAGCGCACCAGGCTGTGGGTGTCGGCCAGCTGCGCGCCGTGGACCCACTGCAGTGCGCGCAAACGGGTGCTGGCTGCGCCGGCGTGTTGCAAAATCCGCGGCTCGAGACGACTGAACCCCCAGCCAGCCGTCACGCTGGTGAGCTCCAACGCACTGCCGGGCTGCTGCACAACAGCCACATGGGTCAGCAGCGAGGCGGCATCGTGACCGGCCGCTGCTGTCGCCAAGCTCAGGTGCGCATCCTCAGCAAGCACTGCCGTGATCACAGCGCTGGTGAGGCCGCCGCCGTCGGCGCTGAAGCGCAGGGCCAGGTCAAGCTCGGCCCCGGCGTCAAGCACCAGCACCAGCTGCAGGGCAAGCACTTCGCCCCGTGCCGCAGCATCGAGATCCAACACCAGCGCGCCGGCATCACCCTGAACCCGCAGGCCGAGAACGGCGGGCTGGGCACGGCTGTTCAACCGCACCGGCCAGTGATCCGCACAGCGGGTCTGCCGCAGCAGGTCGACAGCCTGGTGCTCTGCGACCGCTGGTTCCAGCCGGGTAACACCCTCAGGCAATGTCAGGCCCGCCCAGGGATCGGGTCCGGTCCACAGGCAAGGTTCCGTACGGCTGAACGCGGCCGGATCGGTGAAGCGCCAATCCTCCTGGCGGCGGGTCGGCAAGGGAGCACCGGCCAGAGCTTCCCAGGCCGCTGCAGTTGCGGTCGATCCAACGCTGTCGCTCTGGGCAAGCGGGGTCGCCACCATCAGGACACCTCCGCCAACGCACCAGCTGCAGGGGCAGCAAAGCCCAGCCGCGCCAGTTCCTGATCCACCCAGTCGTAACCGGTGCGTTCAAGCTCTTCTGCCAGCTCAGCACCGCCACTGCGCAGGATGCGGCCCGCCGCCATCACATGCACATAGTCGGGGGTGATCAGATCGAGCAGCCGCTGGTAGTGGGTGATCAGCAAGGTGGCGTTATCGGGGCTCGCTAGTTGATTGACACCGCCAGCAACGATGCGCAGAGCATCGATATCGAGACCCGAATCGGTTTCGTCGAGAATCGCGATCAAAGGCTCCAGCAAGGCCATCTGCAGAATTTCATTGCGCTTCTTCTCGCCGCCGCTGAAGCCTTCATTGACGGATCGCTCCAGAAACGCAGGATCCATCTGAACCACAGCGAGGCGCTCACGCACCAGATCTTCAAAGGCAAAGGTGTCGAGCTCCTCATGCCCCTGCTGCACGCGGCGGGCATTGGTGGCGACACGCAAAAACTCGAGATTGCTGACACCGGGGATCTCAACCGGGTACTGGAAACCAAGAAACAAACCGATGCGAGCCCGCTGCTCGGGCTCCAACTCCAACAGGTTTTCGCCGCGGTAACTGACGCTGCCCCCGGTCACGGTGTAAGCCGGGTGCCCCGCCAGCACCTTGGACAGCGTGCTCTTGCCGCTCCCGTTGCGGCCCATGATCGCGTGGATTTCACCAGCGCGAATGGTGAGATCGACGCCATGCAGGATCGGCTGATCCTCGACCGAGGCCTGCAAACCTCGGATCTCAAGCAGCACGGGGGCGTCAGAGCGAATCACAGAACGAGCGGGAGTCAAACAACAGAATCAGAAAATGAACCGGGCCTGGGCGGTCAGCGCAGCCCAGCATCAGAGCCAGAGTCGATCATCAACCAACAGACCCTTCTAGCTTGAGGGCCAACAACTTGTCGGCCTCAGCGGCAAACTCCATGGGCAATTGATTGAACACATCGCGGCAGAAGCCGCTGACCATCATTGAAACAGCCTCTTCGAAGGCGATACCGCGGCTTTGCAAATAAAAGAGTTGATCTGCCGAGAGCCGGCAGGTGCTCGCTTCGTGCTCAACGACGGCTTCACTCTGCTGCGAACGAATGTAGGGGTAGGTGTTGGCTGCGGCCTGATCGCCGATCAACATCGAATCGCACTGGCTGTAATTTTTGGACCCGCGGGCCTTGGGGCCAATCTGAACGAGACCTCGGTAGCTGTTGCTGGAGTGACCGGCACTAATACCCTTGCTGACGATCGTGGAGCGCGTGCGCGGACCCACGTGAATCATCTTGGTGCCCGTGTCCGCCTGCTGACGATTGTTGGTGAGAGCCACAGAGTAGAACTCCCCGACCGAATCAGCACCTTGCAACACGCAACTTGGGTATTTCCAAGTGATCG
Source organism: uncultured Klebsiella sp. (assembly GCA_964344095.1). Lineage (GTDB taxonomy): Bacteria > Cyanobacteriota > Cyanobacteriia > PCC-6307 > Cyanobiaceae > RGUW01. The sequence goes on along the minus strand of CAYFMB010000016.1, from coordinate 7,051 downwards.
ACGAACCGGTTTCCACCTGAGTCCAACTGATCTTGCTGCGGTCGCCGCGACACTGACCGCGCTTGGTCACAAAGTTGTAGATTCCACCAACACCGTTCTCGTCACCGGCGTACCAATTCTGCACTGTTGAATACTTGATCGAAGCATCGTCGAGGGCCACCAGTTCAACGACAGCTGCGTGCAACTGATTGGTATCAAACATGGGCGCCGTACAACCCTCGAGATAGCTGACAGAAGCCCCCTCTTCAGCAACGATCAGGGTGCGCTCGAACTGGCCCGTGTCACCTGAATTGATGCGAAAATACGTCGACAACTCCATCGGGCAAACAACGCCCTTTGGAATGAAAACAAACGAACCATCACTGAAAACAGCGGAATTAAGCGCCGCGAAATAGTTATCGTTGCTGGGCACCACCGTCCCCAGGTAGCGCTCGATCAGCTCAGGATGCTCCTTGACAGCCTCGCTGATCGAACAGAAGATCACACCGTGTTCAGCCAGCTGCTCTTTAAAGGTGGTGGCAATCGAAACGCTGTCAAAGACAGCATCGACGGCAACGTTGGAGAGGCGCTTCTGCTCGCTTAGCGGAATACCGAGCTTGTCAAAGGTTTCCAACAGCTTGGGATCAACTTCATCGAGACTCGCTTTTTTCGCCTGTTGCTTGGGTGCCGCGTAATAAATGATGTCCTGATAGTCAATCGCCGGATATCCCAAAGCAGCCCAATCGGGCTCGACCATCTCAAGCCACTGACGGTAGGCACGCAGCCGGAAGTCAAGCAAAAACGTCGGCTCGTCCTTTTTTGACGAGATCAGACGCACTACATCTTCACTGAGCCCCTTGGCAATCTTCTCGGTTTCAATCTCGGTCACAAAACCGTATTTGTACGGCTGTGAAACCAGATCACCAACAGCAGCAGAGGACATCAGAGAATTCAGCCAGCAACGCTGTTTTTGATTTCGTCCATCGAAATCGTCTGCTTCTCACAGCGGAATGGGTTGTCTTCTGTGAGAAACAACATGCAATGGCACTCGTGGCGCTCCCGCATCGGCACACAGGGGCAGTTCCAGAAGGCCTGGGCGACCTCGGCCTCTTTGTCCTCGTAGTGACGACAGGGGCACAGGGCTGCACCGAGCTGATCCTTATGACGGGCCAGCCCCTCGAGCACGACAGCCGTTACACCGGCGTCGCTGCAGAAATACGTTCCCGTGCGCTGGGCGTAGGTCTCCGCAAACTTGCGGATCACCTCGAGGCTCTCAGTGCTCGGCGCAGTTGCAGCGGAATCAGCCATGGGAGGAGGGAAGTGCGTCAGAACCTCAGGCAGCGGCGTGAGCAGCAGCAGGGGGTTGCGAAACCACTAGGTTTCTAAAAGCAGACTAGGCCACGAGGGCGGCCGCTTGAGGAAGGGACCCATTGTGCCCCTTTGAAGTCGCGTCCTGACACCAGGCCCCATCCCAGAGCGGCACGTGGCATCGTGTGGTTGTACAGGCTTAGCCATGCGCGCCCCCGCTCCGGCCCACGCCCAATCCTCGAGCCGCCAGGCTCTGCTCACCTTTCTGGTGCGCCAGGGTGAAGCCACGGCAGGCGAGCTGGCCAACAAGCTCGGCATCTCCGTGCAGGTGACCCGTCGGCACCTCCGCACCCTCGAGGAAGAAGGGTTGGTCGAAGCCAGCCCCACGTCAGAGGGGCCGGGACGGCCAAGCAATCGCTGGCGGCTCACCGCCAAGGGGCAGGGCCAGTTCCCCGACGGCAGTGAGACCTTTGCCTTGGGCTTGCTGCATTCCCTCAGCGATCAGCTGCCCGACGAAGCGCTGCAGACGCTGCTGGACCGACAGGCCCTGCATCAGGCCCATGCCTATCGCGATCGCCTCGGCGATGCACCGCTGGGTGTGCGCGTGGCGCGGCTGGTGGAGTTGCGTCGTGCCGAGGGCTATGTGGCTGAATGCGACCGGGATGGCGACGCCTGGCTGATCCGCGAGTTCCATTGCTCAGTGATGCGAATCGCTGAACAGTTTCCCTGCGTCTGCGACCAGGAACTGCAACTGATCCGTCACACCTTCCCCGATTGCACGGTCGAGCGCGTGCATTGGCGCCTGGAATCGGGCCATTCCTGCGGTTTCCGTCTCTCCCCACAGCCCTAAGCCTGTTGAGCGACGTGCCCACCCAGCCGCAGCCGGCAACCTTCGAGAGCCCCCTCAGCCCAGCCGAGGTCAATCAGCTCGATTCCATGCTGCTTCCGGCTCTTGAGCGCCATCACCTGCGTCTGCTAGCCCATGCCTTGCGCACGCTTCAACAGGTCGCCTGCGAGTCCAACACACAACAACTGCCCCCACAGGACGCCATCGAACGGTGGTTGCTGCAACAGCCCCAGCTGAGCCAGGAGAGCGCTTTTGCGCAGCAACTGGCGCAGCAGCTCTGCAGTGCCGGGCGCCAATTGGCGCTTGTGGCCGCGGAGCACGGCATGGCTCCACTGCAGCTCGAGCTCGTCACATTGATGAGCTGGGCCCGCCACCAGGCAGACCAGCGCCTGGCTAGCCCAGCACCAGGCCAACCCCTGCCAGAGCCATCAGCGCCGCCAGCAGACCGCTGAGCCCCGGGCGGTCACCATCGAGGGGTGCCAGCCGCACAGCCATGGCTGGCGCCGTTGCCAACAGGGTCGCCGCCAGGGCTGCCAGCACACCGCCGAGCAACCGATCACCACCGGGCCCTGCGATCATCAGCCCAGACTGCACCGGAGCGAGCCATGGGCATTGACGATGCGATCAGCTTCTTTCGCCTGAGCTGTGGCCGCTGGCACTCGCAACGCAGCAGCCACCACCTGCTGCACCGCCGCGCCGAGGCCGGCGGCTCACTGATCGTGGTCGAAGAGCTGCTGGCCGACGACCCCAGGCTGGTGGCGATCGCCCAGCTGCATCAACAGGACCCCGCTGGACTGGTGGGAGGCTGCTGGGTGCGCTGGAGCGGTTCGATGGCGTGGGACAAGGCGGGCGAAAACCATGAGGGCGAAAGCGTGTTTGGCCTGATCCCCACCGACGAGCGCGGCCGTGGGGGCCTGCTGCTGCGCGATCGGGGCTATGCCGAAACGGCTCCGGTGGCCGGACGCTTCCAAATGGACGAACGCGACGGCCTGCTGCTGACCACCAGCTACGAGACGATGAACAGCCTCGAGCGTTTCAGCTTTGCCGGCCCAGATGTACGGCTGCGCACCAGCACCGTTGAAGGACTCTCCAACACCGCGTCGTTCTGCATCGAAACCAGGCTGGACGTCGAGGCCGCAGCCCAGCCTGGCGCGAGCGTGACCCCCAAACCCGAAGCCCTGTCCACGGAAGCGGCCCTGTCGCCGCTGGGCTGGTAGCGACGGCGGCAGAACGTTACGGACTGTGAGTCCTGCTGAGCCGCGCCGAATCCTGACCGTGACGCACTTCTACGATCCCTGGCGACGACTGCCAGAGTTCGCGTGGCCCTGCCGCTTCTGAAGTACGCACCCACCTCCCAGAACTCGCGTGTGAACGCGTTGCGGGTGGGTTCCGATGAGGATCCGAAGGCTGTGTCCATGGACAAGGCCATGGATCGCGAGGATCAGAACTTCGTGATCGAGGCCGCCTATCGGCAGATCTTCTTCCACGCCTTCAAGGTCGATCGCGATCGCACGCTCGAGTGCCAGCTGCGCGACGGCCAGATCACCGTGCGGGACTTCATCCGCTCGCTCTGCCTGTCCGACACGTTTAACCGCAGCTTCTACACCCTCAACAACAACTACAAGGTGGCCCGCCACCTGGTGGAGAAGCTGCTGGGGCGCAAGACCCACGGCAAGTCCGAGGAGATCGCCTGGTCAGCCGTTCTCATGACCCGCGGGGTCAAGGGCATGGTCGACGACATCCTCGACAGCGCTGAATACCTCGAGGCTTTCGGCTACGACACCGTGCCCTACCACCGCAACCGCGTGGTGGGCTCTCGCGACCTGGGCGAAACACCCTTCAACATCACCAGCCCGCGCTACGACGAGTACTACCGCGGCATCTTCGGCTTCCCGCAGGTTGTCTACACCGGCACAGCCAAGGCCTTCCCCGAGCGCACCCGCCAGCGTCGCGGCGGCTTCCCCGAGGACTATCTGCCCTGGGTTCGCAGCCTGCCGGCGATGCGCACACGTGGTGGTGCCAGCGGCAACACTGGCATGGACTACCTGGCCAAGGTTCCCTACCGCAGCATCGGCCGCTGAACCCAGCGTTCATGCACGTTCTGCATCATTTGGGCGCCCGATGGGCGCCTTTTTTGTGGCTGCAGAAGGCGAGCAACGACACCAGCAGGCGTCAGTGGTTCCTGACTGCCTGCACCAGAGTGTGTCCAGGGGTGTGAGAGTCATCAGACTGATCCCAAACAGATTCGGAACCGTGACCCAGTCCTTGTCCTCACTGGCACGCATGACCCTTCGGCAGCTGCGCCAGGTGGCAAGCGATCTGGGCGTGAGTCTGTACAGCCGCAAGTCCAAAGAGGAGCTGGTCGAGGCGATCAACTCGAGACAGGGCAGCGGTGACAGCCTGCGCAACATCGAAGCAGGTCTGGCACCAGCCCCCCGTCCTGCGGTGGACACCCATGTGGTGTTTCTGCCCCGTGATCCCCAGTGGGCCTATGTGTTCTGGGAAATCTCAGATTCCGACCGCGACAGCGCTCAGGCCGCAGGGGCCACCCAGCTCTGCCTACGGGTGGCCGACGTGACCGGACTGGCGACAGGCTCGGCCCATCCCCACACCCTGCAAGAGGTGGTGGTCGACAGCCATGCGACCGAGTGGTATTTGCCGGTTCCCCTCAGCGACCGGGACTACCGGGTCGAACTGGGCTACCGCAAGGGCGGCTCCGGCGGGTGGATCTCTCTGGCCTACTCGTCGGTCGCTCGCGTGCCGGCGTTGCACCCCAGCGAGCAAATCCTGGATCAGTTCGTGCCGTTCTCGCTGGAGGCTTCCCCTGCTGACCTGAGCACCAACCTGGTTGAGCCCGCCGACTCGGGCCTGCATGAGCGCCTGTATCAATCAGCGACCTCCCGCTGGCGTCGTCTAGGACGCGGCTCTGAAGCCTTCCACGAACTGGAGGACGAGATGCTCGCCGGCGCCGGACTCAATGCCTCCGGTGTGGGCTTGTGGGCCAGCGGCCGCACCGAGTCGGGTGCCGGCTTGATGGCCCGCCAACGCTCGTTCTGGCTCGTTGCCGACGCAGAGCTCATTGTCTATGGCGCCACCGACCCATCGGCACGGCTGAGCATCGGCGGTGAAGAGGTGCCGTTGTCGGCCGACGGCACCTTCCGCATTCAGGTGCCCTTCCGCGATGGTGAGCAGATCTATCCGATCGAAGCCGTCGCCGCCGATGGCGAACAGAAGCGCCACATCACCCTGGCGTTCAACCGCACCACCCCCGAAGACAACAGCAACCCTGCCGATCAGGCCAAGCTCGAATGGTTCTAAAGCGTGCGGTCGTGGCCTTCACACCCCTGGTGGGGGCCCTGGCATTCCCCCTGGTTGTACCCCTGCTGATGAGCAGGGTCAGCATCCCTGTCAGTGTTCTGGCAGCGGTGCTGATTGCCACGGGCTGGTTCGTGCTGATGCTGCGGACATCAGAAATGCCCGGACACCACTGAAGCTGGGTCCCGTGGGAATGCTGTTGCCCAGCAGCAGCTGCAGCGGTGACCAGGCCTCAGCGTCGTGCGTTCCCTTTCGCCCTTGTTGGTGCAGCCACAGCTCTGTTGCTGAGCGGCTGCAACGGTCAGGCAAAACTTGAAGGATCGCGACCGCCGAGCCTCCCCCTGCCTCCAGGCATCGAGGTGGCATTCAACCATCGCAGCGCAGCCCACTACCGCAGCCCGATCAACCAGCAATGGCGGCGTGGCGACGACCTCGAGGCTCTGCTACTCGAGAGCATCGATCGCGCCCATCAGCAGATTCTGGTCGCCGTGCAGGAGCTATCCCTGCCCCGCGTTGCCCAGGCACTGGTGCGCAAACACCGGCAGGGTCTCGACGTGCGCGTGGTCCTCGAGAACACCTACAGCACGCCGTGGAGCCAGCAACAAGACGCTGACCTGAGTCCCCACCTGCGCCGCCGCAACCAACAGCTGCGTCAACTGGGTTGGGGAGATGCGGTGCAGATGCTGCAGCGAGGCGGCGTCCCCATGCTCGACGACACCGCCGATGGCAGCGACGGCAGCGGCCTCATGCACCACAAGTTCATGGTGATCGACGGCAACACCGTGGTCACCGGATCGGCCAATTTCACGCCGTCGTGCATTCATGGTGATCCGGAAGACTCACGCACCCGTGGCAACGTCAACCATCTGCTGCGGCTGCAGAGTCGGGCCCTGGCCAGCCTGTTCGTGTCCGAATTCAGCAAACTCTGGGGCGATGGTCCTGGGGGTGCACCAGACAGCCGTTTTGGTATCGACAAAGACGAACCAGGGCCACAGCAGGTTCAAATTGGCAACACCAAAGTGCAGGTGCTGTTTGCGCCGCACCGTCGCCATGACAGCAACAATGGCCTGGCCTGGTTGGAGCAAGTCTTGGCCGGCAGCAGACGCAGTGTTGACCTGAGCCTGTTTGTGTTTTCAGCCCAGAATCTGGCCGACGCGCTCAAACAGTTGCAAGCCAAAGGTGTGGCCATTCGCCTGCTGGCCGATCCAGGTTTCGCCAATCGCAGCTTCAGCGAAACCCTTGATCTTTTGGGTGCTGCCCTACCCGACCAGGACTGCAAGCTGGAAGCCAAAAACCAGATCTGGCGCACAGGCTTAGCCAGCGTTGGTACACCGCGCCTGAGCCCCGGCGACAAGTTGCATCACAAATTCGCTGTGATCGACAACCAGCACGTCATCACAGGCTCCTTCAACTGGAGCCCTTCTGCAGCCTTTCAAAACGACGAAACACTGCTGGTGATCGACTCACCTCTGCTTGCCGCCCACTTCACTGCCGAAATGAACCAGTTGTGGCGCGGCGCAGAACTGGGTGTGACGCCAAGACTCAAACGCAAGCTGGAGCGGCAGAGGATGCGCTGTGGCAGTGGAACGCAGAGGGGGTGAA
>CAYFMB010000015.1:0-16296 GCA_964344095.1 uncultured Klebsiella sp. | reverse complement strand
AGTCGACCCTGCAGCGCTACAAGGAACTGCAGGACATCATCGCGATTCTGGGTCTCGACGAACTGTCCGAAGACGATCGCCGCACAGTCGACCGCGCCCGCAAGATCGAGAAGTTCCTGTCCCAGCCCTTCTTCGTGGCTGAGATCTTCACCGGCATGCCTGGTAAGTACGTGAAGCTCGAGGACACCATCAAGGGCTTCAACATGATCCTGGCTGGCGAGCTCGACGATCTGCCCGAGGCCGCGTTCTACCTCGTCGGCAACATTGACGAAGTCAAGGCCAAGGCTCAGAAGATCCTGTCTGAAGCCAAGGGCTGATCGCCATGACCCTGACCCTTCGCGTTCTGGCTCCAGACCAGAGCATCTACGACGGCTCCGCCGACGAAGTGATCCTGCCCAGCGCGTCTGGGCAGATGGGCATCCTCACCGGTCACGTGTCGATGCTGACCGCCCTCGACAGCGGCGTGGTGCGCGTTCGCGACGGCAGCAGCTGGTCGTCCATCGCTGTGATGGGCGGCTTCGCCGAAGTCGAAGACAACGCTGTGACGGTGCTGGTTAACGCTGCCGAACTCGGCAGCAACATCGACAGCACTGCCGCCCAAAGCAGCTTTGAAGCCGCTCAGCAAGCTGCAGCGAGCTTCGAAGGACAACCCGCCAGCCCTGACAAAGTCAAGGCCCAGCAGGCCCTCGCCCAAGCGCGGGCCCGTCTCCAGGCCAGCAAAGGAGCCTGAGCAGAGCCAGCCCTGATCGGGCACACCGCTCGCAAAACGCCCCTGACGGGGCGTTTTTTGTTGGCACCACGTGTGACACTGAGGCCGAGCTGATCGCGGGCAACACTGCTGTTGCCCGCGATCAGCTGCCGTTGAAGCAATCCATCGAGCGGTGACCACTCCCGGCGAGACAACGGCCATCGGCCTCAGGCTGGGGCAGCAGCTACGCCAATGGCTGGCTCAAGAGCCTGAACGCCTACGCCACGCGCCAGCCATTGCCAACCGACTCCTTGATGCCCTGGGCGCCGATGACGCACTGAGCGGCCCGATCCGCGACCTGAGCCGTCGCCCCCAGTTGCTGCAGGTGCTGCATGGCCAGGGGGCCAGCCAACAGGCTGCCCTCGAGAGCCTGCATCAGCAACTGGCCCAGACGTACGCGCCGGCAGTCCTGATTCAGTTGCAGGTCTTGCTGGAAACGGCCACCGGGTTGAGCATCGCGTCGGTGGCCGATGGCCAGCCGAAGCAAGCGGAGCCAGCAGCGGCGGGCGCCCCGCCTCCCCAAGCCATCGCCCCCCTGCTGCTGGCCATCGGACCAGGAACCGCTCTGGCCGCAAGCGCAGCCCTGGTGTTCAGCTGGCTGGCGCAGGAGCTGGATCGCCGGCTGTTTGATGGCTGGGGCTGGAGTGGCGGTGTTGTGCTGGTGCTGCTGCTAGGGCTGGTTGAGGCCCTGGCCATTGGCCCGCTGCCGCGCCTACCGCGGGCGTGGTCGCTAAGCGACCGACAGGCGATTGACCCAGCTCAGGCATGGCGCTGGGTGGGGACGATCTGGGCCCACAGCAACCGAACCGAAGCGGCGGTCAATTTGCTGCTGCTGCTGATCCTGCTGGGGGCTTCGCCGCTGCCCCTCAGCCAGGTCCTGCTGCGCTACGGACTCACCGGGCTGGCCTGTCTGATCCCAGCTGTGGTGCTGGCAGAGCGCTTGGGCTTGCAACGCCTGTGGAGTGGTGCCAGCGGACCGATCAGTGCCCTGATCGCCCTGGCCGCAGGCCTAAGCCTGCTGCGCTGGAAAGCGATGGCATTCACCACGCCGTTGTTCAGCATCCCCGCCTGGGTGCTGCTGCTGGCCTACAGCGCCCTGGAGCTGAGCTGGCAACTGCCTCCTCGCGGTGGAGCCCAGACCAGCGGCACCCCGCTCAAGCGCCTGCTGTGCATCCCATGGACCTGGGGAAGCCTGCTGGGTCTTGGTTGGGCCGTGGTGACCTGGGCCCAGCAACTGATCAAGGGTGCAGCAGGCCACACCTGAAGAACCCCAGGGCCGGAGCCCTGCCCGACCCCACCCGCACACTCAGAAAGCGGGCTGGTCGCGGGGGCTTGGCGGAGCAACCGGAGGGGCTATCGCTTCGTTCGATCCAGAGTCAGTCGCTGGGTCCGGAGCCGGCTGATCGGTGGTGGGCTTCGACTCCGGTTGGCGCACCAGCTGCTCAAGCGCAGAGCGCAGACGGCTGGCCTCGGCCGCAGCAAAACTGCCCGGTGGAATCGCGACCAACGCTTGACGCGCGGCAGTGATCTGGGCCTCCTGGGCAGTGCCGCTGCTGCTGCTGGCCTGGGCGAAAGCCTGCTGAGCCAGGGCCAGCTGTTGCTGATCGGCTTGTTCCGCCTCCAAGTTGCGGCGTGCGTCCCGGGCGGCAGCCTGCAGCGCATCCCGTTGCTGTTGCTGAGCAGTGCTGAGCGGATCCCCGCTCAGCTTGAGCAGCTCGCGCTCGAGTTGATCCAACGCAGTGGCGTAAGCATCGATTGTGCTCGCGCGACGCAAGGCCTGTTCAGCAGCGGCAGCAGCCTGCAGAGCGGCATCACTCGGAGCACGGGTGCTCGAGGCTGCACAGAGGTTCAAAAGAGCGCACAGCGGCGGTGTACGCAACGCGACCACAACGGCGGCAGCCAGTGCCGCTGTACTCAGGCTCACGACCAGCAGCCGCCCCGTGGAGCGTGGGGCTGAGGGCGCGTTGGGCCCGTCACGCTGGATCAGGTCACGGTCGGCTGTCAGGGTTGCCTGGTGCGCAGGTGGCTCCAGCGCGGCAGACCGCACTGCAACATGGCCACTACCCAGTGGCAGATCGAGAATGCCATTGAGCACCTCGGCCAGGTCGTTGACGACCTCAGCGGCAAAGGTGCGCTGCAGGTCCTGCAGCAGGGCGTCGCGCTCCAGGCCACCACTGCCAGAGCCAGCCTTGCGCAGCAACGTTCGAAACGCCGGTCGGCTGACCAGGTCTTTGAGCGGCAGGGCCAGGGCAACATGGGTGGCGAGCAGATCAGCCACGATGCCCTGCAGTGCCGCGCTCGAGGGCCAGTCATCCTGCCGCTGACGCAGATAGAGCGCCAACCGGGTGCCGATGTCTCGGTACTGCTGAGCCAGGTCGCGGTTCACAGGGCACGCCGAAGTTCAGCCAGCTTGCCTGAGGCAACGGTTCAGCCCCGCGCGGCCACCGCCTGCATGTAATGACCCCAGAGCTCGGCCACCAGGGCACCGCTGGCCGCCGCGGCAGGACGGTTGTCGTCATTGCCCATCCAGATCGCCGTCAACAGACCGAGGCCTGGTGAATAGCCGATGAACAGCACGTCGACCCCGTTGTTGGTGGTACCGGTCTTGCCACGGGCATCGGGCACAAGGCTTGCCGCACGGCCGGTGCCGCGCTGCACCACGGCGGCCAGCAGGGTATCGAGACTGGCGGCGACATCGGCTTCGATCAGCTGCCGAGGGGTTTCACCGATCGGCACGGTCACGCTGCCTGGGGGGCAAGTGCCGAGGCTGCGAATCGACGGGCACATGCCCAGATCGACGATGCGCTTGACCCCATGGAGGGGTACCGATCGCCCTCCATGGGCCACCACCGCATAGGCCCGAGCCAATTGATAGAGATAGGTTTCGCGGCCCCCCAGCATGGTGTTGTAGTCAGGGTCGAGGGGTGTGGTGATGCCCAGCTGACGCGCCCGCTTGATCACCTGGTTCAGCCCCGCACGCTCCGCCAGACGGAGCGCGACGACGTTTTCAGACAAGGCGAAGCCATCGAGAACGCTGGCCGTTCCCCCTGGCGAACCCGCCCCATGGCTGCAGCCGCTGACATAGCCCAACGGGGCACACGAGATCGGATCCTGCAACGTGACGCCCGCCTCCAGCGCAGCCAGAAACGGGAAGAGCTTGAAAGCTGAGCCGGGTTGCCGCAGGGCCTGAACCCGATCAAAGCTGGAACGCTTGTAGTCGCCCCCACCCACGTAAGCCAGGATCTCGCCGCTGCTGAGCTGCACCGTGATCAGAGCCCCCTGGGTCAGACCCACCGCCGCCGCCGGACCATCGAGAAAGCGGCGCAACTGCTGCTGCGCCAGGCGTTGCAGCGCAGGGTCAATGGTGCTCTCGACGTAATAGTTGCCACCACGGTCCTCATTGAGATTGAGACCGAAGCGCCTCCCCTCGAGCTCGCCGAGCACGTAATCGCTGAAGTAGGGATAGGCCTCGATCTCAGCCTCCCGACAAGCCGAGGCATCGATGTTGAGCGGGCGGCGCTGGGCATCGCGCAGGGCCTGATCCGCCTGCGGGCCAAAGCCCAGGTAGCCCTGCTCATGCATGCGCTGCAGCACCAGATTGCGGCGCTGGACCGGCAACCAATCTCCATTGCGCACCGCTGCGATGCGCTGCTGATCGCGCTGACTCAGGTGACCATGACCGCGGCGCAGCAGCCGCTGCTCGAGTTCAGCGGCCTCCTCGTCAGGCTGGGGCGCAAAACAGGGGCTGTAACCGTTGGGGCTGGGCAACAGGCCCACCAGAAACGCTGACTGTGCCAGGTCAAGCTGGCTGGCCGAACGCCTGAAATAAAGCTGAGCGGCCTGCTCAAACCCATCGGTTCCCATGCCGAGATGGGCCCGATCGAGATACATCTTGAGGATGCGGTTCTTGCTGTATCCGACCTCGAGCTGCAGCGCCATCCACAGCTCACGCAACTTGCGCGTCAGGCTGACGTCGCGACCCACATCGGCGTAATACAGCCGCGCCACCTGCTGGGTCAGACCACTGCCGCCGCCACTGCCCAACAAGGCCGAGCGCAGCGTGCCGAACAAATCAAGGCCGCTGTTCCAGCCAAAGCGGGCCTCCTCAGAGGCCATCAGCGCCTGACGCAGGTGCAGGGGGTAACTCTGCAGCGACGGCAGAGCCGTGGCGGACCCCTGCTTGGCGTCGACCTGGCTGCCATCGCTGGCAAAAATCTTCACCGGCCCGGCAATGGTGCGGATCTTTGAACCACCGGCCACGCTGGCCGCCACCAACATGGCGCTCACCACCAGCCCCGACCCCACCAGGCTGCCCAGACCCAGCCAGTGGATCGCCTGTTCAAGAGCACTGCGCGGGTGGCGGTAGCGGAGCACCGGTGCCGCCCCCTTCAGGGGCGAGCCCAACCAGACCGCATCGCCATCGCGCAGGTTGATCGCGCGAATGCGGCGATCACGATGGAACAAACCATTGGCCGAATCAAAGTCCTCGAGGGTGTAGTCGCGGTCGCTGGCGCGCGTGCGCTCGAGAATCGCGTGCACGCGGCTGACCCCAGCGACAGCCACCGGCAGCTCGCAGCCCGGATCCCGGCCGATACGGATGCGCTCAAGCTGCAACGGCAGCGTGGAGATGCGCTGATCGCCCTGCCACAGTTCAATGCTGGCCTGGCGCTGGCGCAGCTGCTGCCAGGCCTGGCGGATGGCCTCATGTCGATCGCCGCCGCCGGGGCTGCGCAGGGCCGCCAGCAACTGGAGCCAGGACTGACGGCGGCCGCTGGGTGTCTCGGCAGCCGCCGCCTCGACCGTGCTCGGCTGTTTCACCCGCTGCCCCAATGGCTGCGCATAGGCTACGAACAGCACCCTGCAGCGCCGTTGCCGCGTCAGCACGACCCCTGGGAGCCGTTGCGCCTCTGGTTGGCCCTGACCGTGGCGCTCTACGCGCTGCGGTCCCTGTTTGCAGCCCAGTGGCCCGGGGCGATCCCGGGATGGGTGCTGCTGGCCATGGTGCTGGTGAGCCTGCTGCTCGCACTGCGCGCGCTGGTGTTTCCCGGGCGCGTCATTGCGTACCGCGAAGGTGATGGCGGTTGGTGGAACGACCTGCGCGACGACTGGCGGCTGTGGTGGCGGCGGCGGCAAAAGCCATGACCACAGCAGCCCGCCTGCACCTACGCGACGATCCGGGCAAGCGGCTGAGCCTTGAGCCCAGCCAACCCCTGACCATTGGCCGCGCCAGCAACAACCGTCTGGCCTTGGTGAGCCACGAGACCGTCTCACCCCACCATGCGGTGATCCGCTGCACGGCCGCCCATGGCTGGGTGGTGTGCGACTGGCAGAGCAGCGACGGCACCTATCTCGAAGGGGAGCGGATCCGGCGCTGCCGTCCCCTCAGCGATGGCGATGAGATCCAGCTGGGTCGCCAGGGACCGGTGCTGGTGTTCAGCCTGACGGGGGCCACGTCCGCGCCGAACACCAGCGGGCCCCGTCAGACCTCTGCTCAGCGACAACCCAAGCCGCCAAGCACCATCACGATCAATGGCGCCACGCTGCCGCTGAACCAGATCCGCTCAGCGGTTGTGATCAGCGAACCCCAGTACCCCCACCTGTTCAGCTGGTGGCTGCTGACGAGCGTGGGGTTGCTGCTGCTGTTGCCCTTCCCAGTGCTGTTCTGGCCCCTGGAACTGGCGATCCTGGTGACCGGAGTCCTGCTGGGCTCGCGCAAGCTGCACACCCTGCTGGTGGTGCAGCACGACGGTCAGGCCCAACGCCACGCGTTCGCCAACCGCCTCACCGCCCTAGGCCATCGCAACGGCATTCGCAAGGCCATCGGCCAGAGTCCGGACCAACCCTGATGCTGCCGTGACCTGGATCCTGCCGGAAGACACCTGGCTGCAGTTCGAGGGTCTGAGCGCTCCGGTGCATGTGCTGCGCGGCCTTGGCGGCGGCACCCAGGGCCAGGTCTACGAGGTCGATCTGGCCGGTGAGCGCCTGGCCCTCAAGTGGTACTTGCCACGCTGCCTGGAGCGCGATCCCCAGCTGGAACGGCGCCTGCTGGAGAGCATTCGGGCTACCGCCCCCAGCCAGGCGTTTCTGTGGCCCCTCGCCCTGCTGCGGCCCACCGCGGCCAGCCTGGCCCTGATCAGAAGCCGACGCGGTGGCTTCGGGTACCTGATGGAGCTGCGCCCGCCACAGTTTGTGGCAGCGGTGGAGCACTATGCCGGCCGCCTTGACATCACCTTGGGCCAGGCCCTCCAGGCTGCGTTCTATCTGGCAGAGGCTTTTCATGCCCTGCACAGCAAAGGCCTTTGTTACAAGGACATCTCGCTGGGCAACCTGTTCCTCGAGCCAGGCAGCGGCCGCATCCTGATTTGCGACAACGACAACGTCGATGTCGATGGGCGCGATCTCGGCAGTGTGCTGGGAACACCTGGGTTCATGGCGCCAGAGATCCTGATGCGCCGCGACCGACCCGGAGCCAACAGCGATCTGTTCTCGCTGGCGGTGTTGCTGTTCATGCTGCTCACCCGCCACCACCCGCTCAAGGGACGGCTGGAGTTGGCGATCCGCTGTCTCGATGAACCGGCCCGGCGCCGGCTCTATGGCGAGGATCCGCTGTTCATCTTTGACCCCGACGATGGGCGCAACAGACCCGATCCCTGTGAACACGCTGCGGCGCTGCTGACCTGGCCGATCTATCCCGGCATTGTGCAGGACTTGTTTGTACAGACCTTTGGCTCAGGTCTGAAGGCCCCCAGCCAACGGGCGCTCACCGGCCAGTGGATGGAAGCCCTCGCCTTCAGCCTCGACCAACGCCAGACCTGCACCCACTGCGGCGCCGAGCACTTCGGCAGCCAGCTGCGCTGCTGGTCCTGTGAGCAGCCGCTGCTGGCGAGCGTGGCCCTGGACGCACCCCGTGGTCGGGTGATGGTCTGCGCCGGCAACAGCCTGCATCGCCATCACTTTGATGGCCTGGAACTGCCGCGGCTGGATCAGCCCATCGGCCGGGTGGTGAACCATCCCAGCGATCCTGCTCTGCTGGGACTGTGCAACCTCAGTCAGCAGCCCTGGCAAGCCACGGCGGCAGACGGTCAGATCCATGGGGTACAACCGGGCAAAACCTGTAACCTCGCAGCGCTGCACCGGCTCGACACGCCCTGGGGTGAGGTGCGTCTGGCGCCCGCCAGCGGCGAGAACACCAGCACGCGATCCTGATGCCCGGCTTCCCGAACGTCCGTCTGGCCAATCGGCCGCTGCACTTCATCTACCTCTGCGACTGCTCGGGCTCGATGGCAGCCCAGGGCAAGATGCAGGCCCTGAACCAGGCCATTCGTCAGTCGCTGCCCGGCATGGCCCGCGTCGCCCGCGACAACCCCGAAGCGCGGGTGCTCGTGCGTGCCGTCGCCTTTGCCGACCAGGCCAGCTGGCACATCGCCGCACCAACACCGGTGGAGCAGCTGCAGTGGCGCGATCTGCAGGCCAGCGGCTGCACCGCCATGGGCGCCGCGCTCGAGCTGGTGGCCGATCAGCTGCAGACCCCACCCATGGAGGAGAGAGCCCTACCACCTGTGCTGGTGCTGATCTCGGATGGCCAGCCCACCGATGACTACGACGCCTCTCTGGAGCAACTGATGCAGCAGCCCTGGGCCCAGAAAGCTGTGCGGCTGGCCATTGCCCTCGGGCACGATGCCGATCTCGATGTGCTGCAGCAGTTCATCGGGCCCGCGCCGGCCAACCAGCGCGAGCGCTCAGGGCGCCGGCCACTGCAAGCCAGCAACGCCACCGCTCTGGCCCAGTACATCCAGTGGGCGTCAACAGCCGTCGTGGGCGCCGCCTCCATGCCCGCCAGCCGCCTCGAAGCTGCCGAAGCGAGTGGCAATATCCCTCTGCCCGATTTGCCTCCAACCGAGCTGGATCCGATGGATGACGTCGGACCGATGGTCTGGTGACGGCCCCAGGTGGTTCATGGAGCTGGTCGCTGCCACAGCACCGCAGCCGTTGTGGGGCGTCCCATCACCGCCGCGGCCTGCACTGCCAGGACGCCTCCCTGAGCGCCAGCCTGCAGAGCGCTGACGGCCAAGCCATCGGCCTGATGGCTGTCGCCGACGGCCATGGCAGCAGCCGTTATTGGCTCAGCGATGTGGGCAGCCGCCTGGCTTGTGAGCTGGCAATCGCGCTGGCTGCCCAGGAGCTGGTCGCTCAACCGCTGCTCGACGGCACGTTGCAGCAGCTCGAGGCTGTACGCCACTGGTTGGCCGAAGAGTGGCCGCAACGGCTGGTGTCGGCCTGGCAGTCAGCCATTCAGGCTGACTGGCAGGGCAGGACATTGCCGCCCGAGCACTGCAGCGACGCCTTTTCCAGCCAGACCTATGGCAGCACCCTGGGGCTGGTGGTGCTGACGCCCCAGTGGTGGGCGCATACCGGGCTTGGCGACTGGGATCTGGTGCTGCTCGGCGACGCGCAACAGTCCGATCGCATCATCAGCCAGGAAAACCTGCCTGGACTGCAAGCGGAAGCGACCGAGAGCCTCTGCCAGCGCAACGCCAGCCGCAGCTTTGCGGCGCGCACAGGCGTCTACCCGCTCACCGGGGACCAGCGCCAAGCCTGCGGCGTGGTGCTGAGCACCGATGGCATTCGCAAATCCTGCGCCAGCGATGCAGACCATCTGGCCCTGTGCCGCTACCTGCTGGAGGAGGGCCAGCCGCAGCAACTGAACACAGCTGGGGAGTCCACCAGGCTCGACCCCAGCCTCGACCGCATCAGCCGCGAGGGCAGCGGCGACGATGTCAGTGTGGCCATCGCCTGGTTCGGCGAGCTGGACCGCGAACCTTCAGCAGCACGGACACCGCCACTACCAGACCTCAGCCTGGATCAGGCTGGGCCACCGCCGCCAGAGCCACGACCCAGCGCTGCCCTCCAATCGATCAGGCAGCTGGACTGGCGGCGCTGGCTGCTTGTGGCATGGCTGTTGGCTGCAGCAACCGGTCTTGGCAGTGCCGGAGTGTTCTGGTGGCGGCAGCAGAGTGCAACCAGGCCACGTTCAAGGGAGTCGCTGAGCTGGCGAGCCGAACAGCGCGCCGGGATGCACCAGGCAATCGCTCGCCTGTGCAAGCAGCCCGCCCTGATTGAACCCAGCCTCAAGGCTCGCGTGCTGCAGTTTCGCTTGGGCAGCAACCCACCCGCAGAACCGCTCAGTCGCAACGACTGGCTTGGCGTTTTGATCGCCTCAAGCCGACCGGGTCAGCCTGCGGGGCAGTCCGAGCCGGTCTGCCCTGAGCTCGCAGCTGCGCTCCAGCGCTATTGGCTGGACCAGCCCAACAAAAAACCATCGACCCAAGGCATTCCAAACAGGAATGCCCGATCGATGGAGTTTTGAAGGATTGGGTTGACTGGAACAACAGGGATTGAGGTGTGTTGACCGGTCGACAGCCGAAGTGCTCACCTCATGCCCAGAACCTGAATCAGGCGGTACCGCAGAAGGTGACATCGGGGAACTTGGCCTTGGCATCGTCCAGGCTCTTGCCTTTGCCTTCTTCCTGCCAATAATTGATCACCTCAGTGGCCTTGTTGAGGATTTCAACGCGCTCGTTGTCGGTGATCCAGCTCTTGCGTTCCAGCTCATTCTTGAGGGTCTCCCAGGCGTCCTCACGGGGCCAGAAGAAATAAGCCGTCAGAGGGCTGGGGCCGCCACCGACGATCTGGTCAACAGCCAGAGCAACGTTGTCGGGAAGCCAGAGAATCTTGAGCAGGAAACGACCTTCATCGGCCTTGGGGGTGTAACCCGAAGGGACACCGTCTTCGTCGATGGTGGCGGTGGCCAGGGCCGCACTGCCACCACGCATCACCGGACGCCCCGCAGCGGGGGAGTCAGCAGCACCGAGGCTCTCGGGCGCGTCGTCGACGGCAGCGCCTGGAGACGCGTCCACGGTGCTTTCGGTGGTGGGCATGGATGTGCTTGCGGCAACAGTCAGCCAACTAACCTACCAGCCTTGCTGCCACAGCCATCCTGCCCGCGCTGAAACACCCCCGCGCCCTGCTGCTGCTGGACATCGACGGGGTGATCCGCGATGTCGGCGGCAGCTACCGGCGCGCTCTGGCCGAAACGGTGCACCACTACAGCGGCTGGCGCCCCGAACCGGCCGCGATCGACAACCTCAAGAGCGAAGGCCGCTGGAACAACGACTGGGAAGCCAGCCTCGAGCTGCTGCGCCGGCGAGACCACACCCCGCTGCCAGGCTTCGCTGAACTCGTGGAGGTGTTCAGCGGCTTTTATTTTGGCGGCGACCCCGAGGCGGATCCGGCGACCTGGCGAGGCTTCATCGACGATGAACCGCTGCTGGTCGATCGCGACTTTTTTGCGGCACTCGATGCGGCCGGCATCGTCTGGGGTTTTGTCAGCGGTGCCGAGCCGCCCTCGGCACGATTCGTGCTGGAGCAACGGCTCGGCCTCAAGGCGCCAGCCCTCATCGCCATGGGCGATGCCCCCGACAAGCCCGATCCCGCTGGACTGCTGCGGCTGGCCGCTGAACTCCTATCGCGACACGATGTCGATAGCTTTGGCCCGCAGGCGCCGCCGATCGCCTATCTCGGTGACACCGTGGCCGATGTGCAGACCGTGCTCAACGCGCGCACTCAGGTTCCGCAGCAGCGGTTCATGAGCCTGGCCGTGGCCCCGCCTCACCTGCACAGCGTCCCGGCTGCGGCATCGAGGCTTGCCTACGAAAACAAGCTGCGTCAGGCGGGGGCCGATGCGGTGGTGCCGCACACCACCAGCGTGATCGAACCGTTGCAGGGCCTGCTTAGCGCTCCATGGCCGCAGGGCTCTTGAGCGCGGCGGCGGTCAGCACCTCATGGCCGCGTTCGCCCACAGCCACATCGTCTTCGATGCGAATGCCGATGCCCTTCCAACGGTCGTCAATGGCGGGCTGCCCGTCGGGCACCGGCAAACGGTCACTGACATAGAGACCCGGCTCGACGGTGAGCACCATGCCGGGCTCGAGCGAGACGTGGTGCTCACCGAGGCGGTAGGCCCCGACGTCGTGCACGTCGAGCCCCAGCCAGTGGCCGGTGCGATGCATATAAAGGTGGCGGTAGGCGCCCTGCTCGATCAGGCCGTCGACCGTGCCGGCCAGCAGCCCCAGATCCACCAGCCCCTGCACCAGCACCCGCAGCGCGGTCTCGTGCACCCCTTCGGCGCTGAAGCCTGGTGCCACCGAGGCCACAGCGGCCTCCTGGGCCGCCAGCACCAGTTCGTACAGGGCGCGCTGCTCTCCGCTGAAACGGCCGCCCACCGGGAAGGTGCGGGTGATGTCGCCGTTGTAGTAGTCGGCCAGGCTGCAACCAGCGTCGATCAACAGCAGATCGCCGTCACGCAGCACGCTGCTGTTGGCGGTGTAGTGCAGCACGCAGGCGTTGTCGCCGCCGGCCACGATCGAGCCATAGGCAGGACCGCGTGCCCCCTGCTCCAGAAAGTGTTGCTCGATCACCGCCTGCACCTGGCGCTCGTTCAGGCCGGGGCGTGCCACCTGACGGGCCAGCTCATGGGCCTCGGCCGAGATGCGGGCCGCCTCCCGCAGACGCGCCAGCTCCTCTGGGCTTTTGCGCAAGCGCAGCTCATGCAACAGAGGGTCAGGGGCCACCAGCCCCAGGGCGGCATGGCCGTTTCGGGGAGCGCGGTCGAGCTGGGCCGCCCAGGCGGCAATCACCAGTGGTTCGACCTTGGGGTGCTTGCCCACACGAAAGGCAATGCCCTCGGCACCCTTGAGGTAGTCGGCCAGGCGCTGAGCCAGCTCGTCGATGGGGTGAGCGATGTCGGCGCCGAAACGGGCCACGGCCCCTTCGGTGCCCCAGCGAAAGCCATGCCAGACCTCGGCGCTGGCCTCGCGCGGCTGTACAAACAGCACAAAGCGCTCCCCCTCGGGCCTGTGGGGCAAGAACAGCGCCACGGCCTCGGGCTCATCAAAGCCCGTCAGATACCAAAAATCGCTGTTCTGGCGAAACGGCCATTCGCAGTCGGCATGGTGCACCGCCAACGGGGCCGCGGGGATCACCGCCGCCGCACCGCCGAGAGCCGCAAAGAAACGGGCCCGACGCTCCGCCAGCACGGCCGGCGCCGACACACCGTCGAGGGTCTGGAGAGGGGCCATGGCAACAGCACGCGGGCGCGTCAGGCGAGACGATGGCACAGATTGCAACCGCTGGCGGCTCAGGGCGGCTGCGTCAGACTCAGACAGATCTGAACCCGGCTCGGTTGTCTGCGGCCCCTTCAACCCCGGCGCGCTGCCAGCTGCTGCTGGAGCATTGGCGCGGCAGCCTCAGCCTCAGCAACCGCGAGCGCGGCCTGCTGGGCGGGCAGTTGGCGCTGGTGGATCAGCAGCTGCAGCGGCTGCAGCAACGGCGACTGCGGCTGGCGGTCTTTGGCCGGGTCGGGGTGGGCAAGTCGAGCCTGCTCAATGCCCTGCTGGGGGAGCAGCGCTTTGCCACCGATGTGGCCCATGGCTGCACCCGTCAGCAGCAGCTGGCCCCCTGGCCGGTAGGCATCAAGGGCCTCGCCAGCGTCGAGGTGATCGACACCCCGGGCATCGATGAGATCGCCGCCGCGGCACGGGCCCGCCTGGCGGCACGGTTGGCGCTCCACGCCGATCTGGTGCTGCTCGTGCTCGACGGCGATCTCAACCGGCTCGAGCGCGAGGCGCTCGAGCAGCTAGCTGCCAGCGGCAAACCGCTGCTGCTGGTGCTCAACCGGTGCGACTGCTGGAGCCCGCAAGAACAGGCAGAGCTGCTGCGCAGCATCCGTCAGCGACTGCCGGAGGGTCTGCACCACATCGCGATCGTGGCGGTCGCCGCGGCCCCACGCCGGCCCGTGGTGCTCGCCGACGGTCGTGTGCGCCGCGAAGCCAGCAAGCCTCAGATTGACGCGCTACGCCGCACGCTGATTGATCTGCTGGAGCAACAGGGTGAATTGTTGCTGGCTCTCAACGCCCTGTGCAGCGCCGACCGCCTGCACCGCCGCCTGCATGAGGGCCGCCTGCAGCGCAGCCGCCAGGCCGCCCAGGGACTCATTGGCCGCTATGCCGCACTCAAGGCCACCGGGGTGGCGGCCAATCCCTTGATGCTGGTGGATCTGGCCGGAGGGCTGGCCTGCGATGCCGCCTTGGTGCTGCAGCTCTGCCAGCTCTACGGCCTGCCGATGCAAGGTCGCGGTGCCCGCGCACTGCTGGGGCGCCTCTCGGGCCACAACGCCCTGCTCGGGGCTGTGCAGGTGCTGCTGGGAGGCGTGCGTCAACTGTTGCTGCTGGCAGCACCGTTCAGCGGGGGGCTGAGCCTGGCTCCCGCAGCGCCGGTGGCCCTGGCCCAAGCGGCGCTGGCCGTGCACACGACGCGTCGCACGGGGGCGCTGGCAGCCGCGGAGCTGCTGCGGAGCTCCATGCGCGGGCCCAAACCAGGGGCGCTGCTGGCCCGGCTCGCCCACCAGGACCCGACGGCGCGGGCGTGGCTGGAGAGCTGGCAAGGCCCCAGCACGGCCGCCACACCGCTGCGCAGCCTGCTGCCATGAGCGAGCCTCTGGCGTTGCTGGGCACCAGCGCCGATCCCCCGACCCTGGGCCATCAGGTCCTGCTGCTGCAACTGCTCCAGCGCTACCCGCGCGTGGTCACCTGGGCCAGCGACAACCCCAGCAAACAGCATGGAGCCACCCTGAAGCAGCGCAGCCAGCTGCTGGCGGCGCTGGTCGCCCAGCTCAACGATCCACGCCTCAGCCATGTCCAGGAGTTGAGCAGCCCCTGGGCGATCACCACCCTGGAGCGGGCAGCCCGGCTCTGGCCTGAAACCCAACTGGTGTTTGTGGTCGGCAGCGACCTGGTCGACCAGATCCCCGGCTGGAAGCAGGTGGAGCAGGTGCTGCAGCGCTGCCGACTGGCCCTGGTGCCGCGCGCCGGCTGGCCGCTGAGCCCCGAGGCGATCGCAGCTCTCGAGCAGCTCGGGGGCCAGGTGAGCGTGCTGGAGCTGCCGATCCCCGCTACCGCCAGCTCGACGCTGCGGCTGCGACCGGACCCTGCCCAGATCCCCACGAGCGTCTGGCCGCTGCTGCGCGAGCACAATCTGTACGGACTGGGTGCCCTCTCCTGACGCCATGCCGATCGCCCTGGCCCAGCTCAATCCCGTTGTGGGCGATCTCGAGGGCAACGCCGCAGCCCTGCTGCAAGCGGCACAGCAAGCCTCTGAACACGCCGCGGCAACGCCCCACAGCGGCAACCAGCCCGACGATCCACTGCTGGTGGTCACGCCCGAACTGAGCCTCTGGGGCTATCCGCCGCGGGACCTGCTGCTGCGTCCGAGCTTGATCGCCGAGCAGCACGCCGTTTTGAATCGACTAGCCCAAACGCTGGCCCAGACCACGCCGGTCAGCACGGCCATGCTGGTCGGCATCGCCGAACCGACAGGCAGCGCAGATCTGCCCAACCTGCACAACGCCGTGGCCTTGATTGCTGACGGCCACTGGCAGGTGGTGTATCGCAAACAGCTGCTACCCAGCTACGACGTCTTTGATGAACGGCGCTATTTCAGCGCCGGCCACACACCCGCCGTTCTGACCTGGCCCCCTCGGGCCGACACCGACGACCTGGCAAAACCGGCGAGGCACCTCCGGCTCGGACTCACGATCTGCGAAGACCTCTGGGTGGATGCCGAGCTGGCGGGCCAGCGACTCGAGGGCCCCGACCCGGTGGCCACCCTGGAGCATGCCGGCATCGACCTGCTGCTCAACCTCTCAGCATCGCCCTTTGGCCTGGGCAAACTGGCACTGCGCCGGCAGCTGGCAGCCCGGGCGGCGGCGCGTCTGCAAGCCCCTGTGGTCTATGTGAATCAGGTCGGCGGTAACGACGAACTGGTCTTCGATGGCGCCAGCTTTGTGGTCGCTCCCAATGGCCGGATCCTCGAGCAACTCAGCTCCTGCTGCGAAGCAGTGACGAGCCTCACACGGCCTCGACTCGGGTTGAGCCCCCCCTCAACAGACACGTCAGCTTGCACACCTTGGTCAGCAGCTGCGGGACCAGCGGTCCAGGAGCCACAGCCGGAGCTCGAGCAACTGTTTCGCGCCCTGGTGCTGGGCGTCGGCGATTACGCCCGCAAGTGCGGTTTCAAGCAGGCGCTGCTGGGGCTCAGCGGCGGCATCGACTCGGCACTGGTTGCGGTGATCGCTGCAGCCGCCCTGGGGGCTGAGCAGGTGAAAGCCCTGCTGCTGCCCTCGCCCTGGAGCTCGGAGGGATCGATCAGCGATGCCACTGCACTGGCCCTGCGACTGGGGATTGCCACCCACACGCTGCCCATCGCACCGCTGATGCAGGGCTTTGATCAGACTCTCGAGCCGGCGCTGGGGGGCCAGCCCAGCGGTCTAGCAGCCGAAAACCTGCAGTCGCGCATTCGCGGCACCCTGTTGATGGCCCTGGCCAACCAAAAGGGTCAACTGCTGCTCTCCACCGGCAACAAAAGCGAGCTGGCGGTGGGGTACTGCACCCTCTATGGCGACATGAACGGCGGACTCGCGGTGATTGGCGATC